>NVUS02000064.1 GCA_002402005.2 OCS116 cluster bacterium
GAGCCAGATTGCCTGACCATTTGGGAAGCTCAATTTGGCGATTTTGCCAATGGCGCGCAAGTGTTGTTCGATCAATTTATCTCGTCTGGTGAGCAAAAATGGCTACGTATGTCTGGCCTTGTCTGCTTGCTGCCACATGGGTATGAAGGCCAAGGGCCTGAACATTCGAGCGCCCGACCCGAGCGGTTCTTACAGCTTTGTGCCGAGGATAATATGATCGTGGCTAACATCACCACGCCAGCCAATTATTTTCATATTTTGCGCCGTCAGTTAAAACGCGATTATCGCAAGCCATTGATTGTGATGACACCGAAAAGCTTGTTGCGTCACAAAAGATGCACCTCGACCATTGAAGAATTTGGTCCGGATAGTGAATTTCATCGGGTATTGTGGGATGATGCACAATATTTGCCCGATAGCGAAATAAAATTACAAGCTGATGATAAAATTCGCAAAGTGGTTTTGTGCAGCGGTAAAGTTTATTACGATTTATATGAAGACCGGATTGAACGCGGCATTGACGATGTTTATCTATTGCGGGTTGAGCAATTATATCCATTCCCTAAATCTGCTTTGGCAACCGAATTATCTCGGTTTAAAAATGCTGAATTTATCTGGTGTCAAGAAGAGCCAAAAAATATGGGTTATTGGACATTTGTCAACGAACCGCTCGAAGAAGTGTTGATTAAAGCCGGTACCAAGAATAGCCGCGCGACCTATGTTGGCCGCAAAGCAGCTGCATCGCCAGCAACGGGTAATGGGGGTAAACATAAGTTAGAGCTTAGAACATTCCTGAACGAAGCATTTGAATAGATAAAAGCCGCAAGGCAACAAAGAAAGACAATAAAATGACAATTGAAATTCGTGTACCTGCTATGGGCGAATCTGTTTCAGAAGCCGAAGTGGCGACTTGGAACAAAAAAGTTGGTGACGCTGTTGTGGCCGAAGAGGTTCTGGTTGAGCTAGAAACTGACAAAGTGACATTAGAAGTGTTAGCGCCAACAAGCGGTGTGTTGACAGAAATTTTGGCAGCTGATGGTGATGTGGTTGGCCCTGATGCGATATTGGCTGTTATGCAAGAAGGCGATGCTGCTGTTGCCGCTCCCGCCGCTCCTGCCGGATCTATGGCTGAAGGTTCGATGCTTTCAGGCTCTTTGGGTCTAGCTCCTGCACCAGCTGCCGCTCCTGTAGTTGCAAGCCCTGCCGCCAACACAGCCAGCCCAGCGGTTGCCAAATTGGCCGCTGAATCTGGCATTGCTGCTGCAAGTGTTGTGGCCACTGGCCCTAAAGGCAATGTGACCAAAGCCGATATGCAAAATGCCATTGCCAACCCAGCTGCAGCTGCACCAGCACCGGCTGCGGTTCCTGCATCTGTAGATCAAAGCCCACGTGAAGAACGGGTCAAGATGACTCGCTTGCGCAAAACCATTGCAACACGTTTGAAAGATGTACAAAATACCGCCGCAATGCTCACCACGTTTAACGAGGTGGATATGACAGCGGTTATGGATATGCGTAGCCAATATAAAGACTTGTTCCTGAAAAAACATGGCACAAAATTGGGCTTTATGAGCTTTTTCGTTAAAGCTTGTGTGGCGGCACTTAAAGACATTCCTGCGGTCAATGCCGAAATTGATGGCGGCGACATTATCTATAAAAATTATTATAATGTAGCTGTGGCCATTGGTACGGATAAAGGCTTGTTCGTGCCAGTATTGCGCGATTGTGATCAGCTGTCATTTGCTGGTGTTGAAGGCGCGATTGTTGATTATGCAGTCAAAGCCCGCAGTGGTAAATTGGGCATGGATGACATGCAAGGTGGCACATTTACCATCACCAATGGTGGTGTTTATGGCTCACTAATGAGCACGCCAATTTTGAACGCCCCACAATCTGGCATATTAGGTATGCACAAAATTCAACAGCGCCCGATGGTGATTGATGGTAAGATTGAGATTAGACCAATGATGTATTTGGCATTATCTTATGATCATAGAATTGTTGACGGCAAAGAAGCCGTGACATTCCTTGTGCGGGTGAAAGAAGCTTTGGAAGACCCGCAAAGATTAGTGCTTGATTTATAACTAAGAATGAGGAAAGCGCATGGCACGACCAATGAAACCTAGGGCATTGATACCCTATCTAATCGTTGAGAATGGTGTCGAGGCGCTGACCTTTTACCAACAGGCATTTGGTGCGCGCTTAGTGAGCCACCAAATTGCCGCTGATGGCATCCGGGTCATTCACGCGCATTTTAAAATTGGTGCGATTGAATTCATGATGTCTGATTATATTGCAGAAGTGAAACAAGATAGAAATATACCCAATAAAAACCAAAGCCGCTCGATGATTAGTCATTGGGTTTTTGATAGCCATATCGATGTCGATGGGTTTTTGGAAAATGCGGTTGATGCCGGATGTGAAATTATTTTTCAATTTGGTGATATGTTTTGGGGTGAATATTACGGCGAAATTAAAGACCCGTTCGGACATATTTGGGCTTTGGTTTCACCACAAAAAGATAAAAACAAAGTGAGCCTCATCTGATGGCATGCCATCGGCAGGGTGATTAAGCAAATTAAGGATTTTGAGATGAGTGATTTTGATATTGTGGTAATTGGCACTGGCCCTGGTGGTTATGTGGGCGCAATACGCGCAGCGCAATTGGGCTTAAAAGTGGCTGTGGTCGAAAAACGCCAAGCTCATGGCGGCACTTGTCTTAATGTCGGTTGCATTCCTTCAAAAGCTTTGTTGCATGCCTCTGAAATGTTTGAAGAAGCCGAACATAATTTTGCCACTCTGGGCATTGATGTTGGCACGCCCAAGCTAAACCTTGCCAATATGATGGCGCATAAACAAAATGTCATTGATGGCAATACAGCCGGCATTGATTTTCTGTTTAAGAAAAATAAAATCACTGTTTTCCACGGCACGGGCAAAATCCTAGCTGCCGGCAAAGTGTCGGTCACTGCCGATGATGGTGCAGTTACCGAAATTAATACCAAAAACATTGTCATTGCCACAGGTTCAGAAGTGATGCCATTGCCAGGTGTTGAGATTGATGAAGATAAAATTGTTTCTTCAACTGGTGGTCTTGAGCTTAAAGAAGTGCCGAAAAAACTCATCGTTGTTGGTGGCGGCGTGATTGGCCTAGAGCTTGGCTCAGTGTGGAGCCGTTTGGGCGCCGAAGTGACTGTGGTTGAATTTTTAGACAATATTTTGCCGGGCATGGACGCTGAAGTGGTGAAAAATTTCACTCATATGCTGAAAAAACAAGGCTTTAAATTTAAGTTAGGCACAAAAGTTGTCGGCACTGAAACATCTGCAAACGGTGTTAAAGTTTCGGTTGAAGCGGCCAAAGGTGGCGGCGCTGAAGTGTTGGATGCTGATATTGTATTGGTGGCAATTGGCCGCCGTCCGTTCACCCAAGGCCTCGGTTTAGAAGAAGTAGGCGTTAAATTAGACGAACGTGGCCGTGTGGCAATTGACGGTCATTTTAAAACCAATGTTGAAGGCATTTATGCCATTGGCGACGTGGTGGTTGGCCCAATGTTGGCGCATAAAGCCGAAGAAGAAGGCGTTGCCTTGGCCGAAATTTTGGTCGGTCAAGCCGGTCATGTGAATTATGACATTATACCCGGTGTGGTTTACACCATGCCCGAAATTGCCACAGTCGGCAAAACCGAAGAGCAGTTAAAAGCCGAAGGTGTGGCTTATAATGTCGGTAAATTCCCATTCTCTGCTAATGGTCGTGCCAAAGCTATGCTTAAGTCCGAAGGCTTTGTAAAATTTATTGCTGATAAAACAACAGACAAAGTATTGGGTTGTCATATTGTTGGTGCTAGCGCTGGCGAAATGATTCATGAAGTGGTGCTGCTAATGGAATTTGGTGGTAGCTCGGAAGATCTAGCCCGTTCATGCCACGCGCATCCAACTATGTCAGAAGCGGTGAAGGAAGCTGCAATGGCAGTAGACAAACGTCAGATCCATTCATAGACTTGGTTGGTAAGTTTAATGGGTATGTCAGATATATTCTTACCAGAAAAGCTGGAACGAGAATTACATAATAATGGCTTGGATGTTGAAAATTTCTACGCCCGTGTATTGATGTATCGTGCGGGGCAGTATCCGACCAATAATCTGGTATCTGCATCCCCGATGGAAGCGATTGCCAACTTTAACGACATAAAACCCGCTGATGAGGCGCTGGGGATTGAAACCATCAAAAGCGCTAAAGTTGCTTTTGCCATTATTAATGGTGGCATGGCAACGCGCTTTGGTGGCGAGGTGAAGGGCATTGTCGAAGTTTTACCAGACTATTCTTTCATTCGTGTGGCGGTTGAAAAAGTAAAGTTGCTCAGCCGTAAATATAATGTTTCTGTTCCGATAATTTTTATGAATTCGGTGCAGACTGATCAGGCGACGAAACAGCATTTGGAGCAAAATGATTATTTTGGTTATGGGCGAGAGCGGTTTCAATTTTTCAGCCAATCTAGCGCTCCGAGGTTAAACCGCAGTGGTTCATATCATCACGGAACTGATGGCTATTTTGAGCAAGCCAGCACAGGTCATGGTGATTTTTTTACCGCCATTCGAACCAGCGGCACGTTGGACTGGCTCAAAAGCCAAGGCATAGAAAATATTCTGATTGCCAATGTCGATAATTTGGGAGTAGAAATTAACCCCAAAAGCCTTGGTTATTTTAAATCATTAAAATCTGATATGCTTTGCGAAGTGGTCGAAAAACGACCAGAAGAAATTGGCGGTGTGCCGGTTATGGTTGAGGGCAGACCACGCATTGCAGAATGGTTTACCCTGCCTTACAATATGCAGTTTGAAGACCTTAAACACATCAATACCAATAATATTTGGGTGGATTTAAAGCGGTTGTATAGGCCGCTTCCTCTGCATTGGTATGCGGTTGAAAAAATCGTCAAAGGCGATCCTATCATTCAATTTGAACGACTTGTTGCGCAATATTCTTGGTATTGTGATTGCACAATATTGCAAGTGCCACAAAGTCATTTTATTCCGGCAAAAACCAAACAGCAAATTGTCGAAAATGGTGGTTTTTATAAGGACATTATTGCTGAATTTGGCTCGTTTTAGGGTTTAGCGATTAACTTTACGCCATGCATTTGTAATTTAGGGATGATCGACACCATGTCAGTTTTGGCTTGGCGCTTGCCCTTGGCGCCACCAATAAATATTACCTGTTCTAATTGACGGTAGCCTTTATTGGTAAAGCCGCGGTCAATATAGCTATAACAGCTGGCATATTGATTATAATCGGCCAGAGTTCGGTCTTGATGTTGCTGCGGATATTCCAGAATTTCGGCAATTTTTTCGACCGCTTGCCAATTGTGCGATGGGTCTTGGTAATATTGAACCGAAAAATTTTCATTGGCCACAGCTTTGACATCGCACAACATTTGACCGGTCAAGCGAATGGGTGCAAATTTCAGCATAATTTTGTCACCAGTGTCATATTCTTTCACCCATTGGGTCAGCTTGTTTGTGGTTAAATCGATATCTTCAATCCAAGCGCAGGAATCGGAATAATGGTAGCACCATAAATTGTCACCACGCATAATGTCTTGCAAATCTTGCGCGGTTAAATATTCATCCTGCGCGGCAAGGGCAGGGGATGTGAGCATCAATGCTATTGCCACCACATAGGTTTTTATATATTTCATTTCAGCCACCTAATGTCATTTCTAATTTTTTCAACGCGCTCATTCTAACATCGGGGTTAAGGTTTTTGCGACTCAAGAATTCGGCCCATGCGATTAAGTCAAATACGCCGGCAATGTCATCCCAATTGGCCGGCAGACTTTTGTGAGTCAGGTAATAACTGTCGCACAGATTTTCTAAAAATACCGGGCAATTTATATAGGGTGTGCGGGTGAATTTGGCGAAGTCTAAGGCTGGATGGCCGCTTATGGTAAACTCCCAATCCAACATTGCACTTATATGGCCATCATAATGCAAAACATTGTCTTCATTTAAATCGGCATGTATCAAGCAATTTGGGTGTTGCCACTGGTTTAAGATTTGAATTTTTGTTTCGAATTTAATTATATATGAACGGCATTGGGCGGTTGATATATAGCCATTGCCAACCGCTTGGCTAAGGCGTTCCGTAAAAATACCAGCCACACCTTTGGGGCTCATATCATAGGTTTGATCGACTTTTAACTGGCCGTCAAATTCGCCGGCAGTTTTAAAAGTTTGGCTATGGATCAAAGCCAAATATTCGCCCAATTCAAAGGCCAATTGGGCTTGGTCAGCGGTGGGTAATTGTTGTATATTGGCCAATCTTTGGCCGCGCTTATATTCTAAAAAGGCAAAATTAATTTGCTCATTCAACGCTTGCGGTGCAGATATAAACCGCGGCACCGGCAATTTACGCCATAATTTTTGCGACAATGCATATTGTTTCTGCAAGTTGGCTGGGTTTTTGCCAATACGCAACACGACCTGTATGCCATTGTTCAATGTCAGTAAATGGTTTTGGTGAGAGCGCCCGCCATTGAGTGGGTTGGCATGTTTATATTGTGCACTGCCAAAGGCCATTTGACACATTTGAGCAATAAATTGCTGAGAGATGGGTTTTGAATTCACTGCTTGCCATCCCGCGCGCATGTTAAAATGACCTAGTCACGCCAATGCTTAGGCTGTGGGCATCGGTATCATTGCGGCTAATGTTGCTATCCGCACGGTTGTAATTATAGATAAGCTGTGGTGTAAAACCAAAAAAGTTAAAATCGCGTTTGGATAATTTGGCGTTAAAATTATAAGTGGTGATGGCCTCAAAAGCTTTGGCTTTGTAAGAAATGTCGGCTTCGGAATAAATCGTGATGCCATGCTCA
>NVUS02000065.1 GCA_002402005.2 OCS116 cluster bacterium
AAAGAAATATTGGATGAAATCGCCAACATATAGCCGCATAGAATATTTAACATCTAGGCGGTTGTCCTTGGTCGTATCATCCTGCATGATGAATAATTTTTCTGGCCGAATAGAAACCCGACAAGCCGTGCCGACATCACCACAATCGCCAATCTTAGTGTTGATTTCACCACCGCCGGGGATTTGAACTTTTACCGTATCACCATCTTTGCCAATCACTGTGCCGGGCACAAAATTATTATCGCCAATAAAATCGGCAACAAATGAATTTTCGGGATGTTCGTATAGTATATCTGGTGCGGCGCATTGCTGTACAATACCATCATTAAACACCGCAATGCGGTCAGACATGGTCAAAGCTTCGGTTTGGTCATGGGTTACATAGATAACTGTGAAGCCGATTTTTTTATGCAAACGCATGATTTCAAGCTGCATTTGCTCGCGAAGTTTTTTGTCGAGCGCACCTAATGGCTCGTCCATCAATACCAAACTCGGGTCAAAAATCAGCGCCCGTGCCACGGCAACCCGTTGGCGTTGGCCGCCCGAAAGCTGCGCAGGTTTACGCCCGCCCATGTCGCCTAGCTCAATCAGTTCAAGATATTCTTTCACTTTGGCATCTATCTGCGCTTTGGGCATTTTACGTACCTTGAGCGGATAGGCCAAATTTTCGGCAATCGACATATGTGGAAATAACGCATAATTTTGGAAAACCATGCCAATATTACGTTTATAGGGTGCGGTGCGGGTTATCGGCACGCCATCTAACAAAATGTCGCCAGATGTTACGCTTTCAAACCCGGCAACCATCATCAGCACAGTGGTTTTGCCTGAGCCAGATGGGCCCAATAGGGTCAAAAATTCACCCTTGGCTACATTTAAACTAAAGTCTTTCACCACTAATGTTTTTTGATCGTAACTTTTTTGAATGTTAGAAAAGCACAAATAATGACTAGTGTCTTGTTTGCTCATTCAGACTCCCCATTTAATTTTTTTTTACAGTATGGCTGCTATTTAACTTTCTACAAAGGTACAGATTGGGTATAACGGTTGGGACAGATGTGGGATTGGCGCTAAAATATCAAATAGAATGAGATGGGTTAGGTCTAATGGATATATTATTTTCGGCATTGGACAAGCAGTCGGCCATTTCATTGCGTGATCAATTGTGTGAAAAAATTTCATATCAAATATCGGCCGGTCTGTTGAAGCCCAACCAGCGCTTACCATCTTGTCGTAAAATTGCGCGTCAGCTTGATATTTCACGCAACACTGTGGTTAGCGCTTATCAAGCTCTTATTTATGATGGCATTGTCGAATCGCGCGAGCGATCCGGCTATTTTGTTCATGCCGAGGCGCGGGCGCATTGCGCGACAAAAGATTTGAACCAAGAATTAACAAAACCGCGCAAGAAACTATTTGATTTCATGCCGCTTGATAAGTCATTCATCGGATATAAAACCATCATCCGGCCGGACAATTGGGCCAATTATGCGTATCCATTTGTTTGTAATCAGATGGATGCTAAGCGTTTTCCATTGGCCAATTGGCGCAAATGCAGCGCCGATATTTTAAGCCAAAGCAAAGCCGTTCAAGTCATGAGCGATTATAGCTATGATGATTGTGATGAGTTATTGACCGAAATTCAAACCAGAATTCTGCCAAGCCGTGGCATCGTGGCCAGTAAAGATGAGATTTTGTTGACCTCGGGCGCACAACAAAGCATTTATCTAACCTCAATGATTTTTAGCAATTCCGACCGGGCAATTGCGGTCGAAGACCCTTGTTATCCAGATGCGCGGAATATATTTGATGTTTTCTTTAATAAAATAAACCCAATAAAGTTGGATGATGAGGGAATTACATGCACGCCAGAATTGGCGCAAAGCGATTTGGTTTATGTCACCCCAAATCATCAATATCCGACCTCTATCCGCATGTCCAAACAACGCCGGCAAGATTTATTGGCATTTGCCAAGCGCAATAAAATTGTGATTATCGAAGATGATTATGATGCAAAAACTGATTTTGACCCGCAAATTTTAACCGCTCTAAAAGCCGATGATACAGAAAATAATATCATTTATATTGGCAGCTTATCCAAGGATTTAAACCCCGGATTGCGCATCGGCTATATGGTGGCTTCGGCAGATTTTATATTAGAGGCCAAAAAGCGCCGCGGCATGATGATCCGGCATTTGCCGCCATTTTTACAACTCACCACAGCGCATTTCATCAGGTTGGGGCATCACGACTCGCATATCAGCATGTTGCAAAATATATACAAACGCCGTTGGGTGGCGGCCCATGCAGCGTTGAAAAAATACTTCCCCGACAGTCAAATCATTAGCGGCAGCGGCGGCACGAATTTTTTAATTGATACCCATCAGCAAATTGACTTTAGCATTTTGGAGGAAAAAGCTTTGGCGCGCGGTGTGGTTATTGATACGCTTAACCTTTGTTATTCTGACCCCAAACAATGCTATGGGCTATTCCGCCTAGGCGTCTCAGCCATTGGCGTCAATAAAATTGCCGCCGGCATAAAAGTGCTGCGCGAGGTTTATGAAGAGGTGGTTCCATCATAAGAATACGGTGATTAGATTCGGCCAAGTTAGTAATATCAACAAAGATACAAGTTGCAGAGCGATGAATGGCATGAAGCCTTTGAAAATATCTGTCAATGTTATGTGCGCGGGCGCAACAGATTTGAGATAGAATGCTGCCGGGCCAAACGGTGGCGATAGGAAACTCACCTGCATATTCATACAGAAGACCACACCAAACCAAATGCCAACATATTTAGGCTCAATTTGTCCCCAAAAACCAAGTTCTTCGACTGGCAAGCGCAATACGATGGGTAGGAAAACCGGCATGATCAAAAGCACAATGCCAACCCAATCCATAAACATGCCCATAATGAGGAAAACAAACATCATGGCCAAAATAATCCCCATGGTCGGCAGGTTTTGGTCAACGATTAAATTGGCAATATAAGTGGGGCCGCCGGCAAGTGTATAGGCCGCAGCCAGTGAAGCTGCCCCGATGGTCACCCAAATGATCGTACCCGTTGATTTCATGGTGCGCATTAAAGAATCCCACACCACATCAAATGTCATTTCGCCGCGCAATAC
>NVUS02000066.1 GCA_002402005.2 OCS116 cluster bacterium
ACCGGCAATGTCGATGATGAAATTGCGGATAAGCTTGGCGCCACAAGCTGTGTGCACCACTTCGGGATGAAATTGTACGCCGTAATAATTACGGCTTTCATCGGCCACGGCAGCATAAGGTGCGTTGGGGGATGTGGCGATAATTTCGAAACCATCGGGTAATTTGGAAACGCGGTCACCATGGCTCATCCATACAACTTGGGTATCGCCCTCATTAATCACACCGTCGAATAGACGGTTGGTTTTTTTAACGGTTAGATCGGCACGGCCAAATTCGCGTTCATCGGATTTTTCGACGGCACCGCCAAGTTGGGCGCACATGGTTTGTTGGCCATAGCAAATGCCCAAAACCGGGATGTCCATCTCAAATACTTTTTGCGGGGCACGAGCTGAATCTTTATCAGCCACAGATTGTGGGCCGCCAGCCAAAATAATGGCTTTGATGTCGGTCATTTCGTCTAAAGCTTTTTGGGCTGTATTGAACGGCACAATTTCTGAATAAACGCCATTTTCGCGCACGCGGCGGGCAATGAGTTGAGTGACTTGGCTACCGAAATCTATAATGAGGATTTTTTGCATTTTTTTCCTTAAACGCTTTGTGAGCTCTGAAACAGGCGACATGCCCATACCAGACGAACAATGTGGGTTTGAGCTATGGCTAGCTTGCCGTTTTATTAGCCCATGCGGGCTTTTGGGTAAAGCAAAATATAGTTTTAAGTCTAGATTTCCAACTCATCAATCTGTCGCTGGGCAGCTTTGAGTGAATTTTCCATATCAAACGCCAGATTATCGGCACAAATATAGGTTTGATCTTCCACGCCCATGGTGGATAGGCACAGCCGGGTGAGTGGCTCTAACAAATTGTCTTGGCTGTTTTTGCCCGTGCCGCCGGTGGTGATGATGATATAGGCTTTTTTACCCATAAGCTTGCCAACAATGCCGGTGGGAGTGGTGTCAAAAGTCTCACCTTCGCGCATCACAATATCTTGCCACATTTTCAAACTGGTTGGAATGTTGAAATTATACATGGGGATGGTCATGATCAGCCGGTCGCAGGCTCGCAACTCATCAATTAAGACATCTGAGACTTGGTTAAGCTCATTATGGGCGGGGGTGCGTTGGTCGGCGGGGGTATAATAGGCCTCTAAATGGGCTTCCGTGAGCAAATGCAAGCCTTGGTTCACATCGCGCCGGCACATGGTTGCGCCGGAGATTTCGCCAAACCGTGTGGCCAATCTTTCGCCCAATTTGCGACTGTCGGATGTCTCGACCCTAGCGCTAGAATCAATCAATAGTATATTCATAAAAAGCCCCTAAACAGTAAGTCCAATAAGACTATACATATTTAAGGGCTGATTCTTATAATTTTATTTATGCAGCCAGTGCATCAATCGTTGCGAACGCTTTGGCCATAGTGGCTTCAGGGTCAACCGCCATGCCATCTGAGGCATCAATAACGGTTTGATCGGTAATGCCGAAGAAACCAAAAATGGTTTTTAGGGTTGGCACAAGCTGGTCAACCGGTGAACCGATTGGCGTACCACCGGTGGCAACAGCGAAGTAGACTTTTTTGCCTTCGAGCAGGCCTTTGGGGCCAGTTTCGGTATATGCGAAAGTTTCACCAACACGGGCAACTAGGTCGATATATAATTTTAGGTGGCTTGAAACGCTAAAATTATACATGGGCGCACCGATGACGATCACGTCAGCTGCAAAGATTTCAGCCAATAGTTCATCGGATTGAGCGAGTGAGGCTTTTTGTTCTGCACTGCGGTCAGCCGCTGGTGTGTAATAAGCGCCAAATAGCGCTTCGTTAACTGGTGTCAGGTCGCTTTTTACCAAATCGCGATAAGTAACATCACCACCAAGTTTTGCCACGATGGCGGCTGATAGTTTACGCGTGTTTGAACCTTCGCCTTTTAGGCTTGAATCAATATGTAGAATTTTAGTCATAGTTATTCCTTCAGTGAATTTTCACGTTTCAGTTGGGTTTGGGTTAAGTTTGGTTATCTAGTTGGGCACATCGAGAATGAGAATTTCCGCATCACTCACTGCACTTATTTTGATTTCTGATTGTTGGGTCACCTCAGCGCCATCGCCTTTGGTGAGTTTTTTGCCGGCAATTTCAATGTCACCCTCGGACACTAAAATATAGGCTTGGTGTTTAATCTTATTGGTAATGGCATCGCCTTTATTGACCCTACCGCCATAAATGGCTGCGTCTTGATGGATGAAAAGAACGCCGTGGCGTTGGTCTTTTTTACGGCCAGACACAAGCAAAGGCAGTTCGCCTTTTACGGGGTTTACCGGAAAATTTTCTTGATCCCATCTTGGTTTAACATTGTTTTTGTTAGGCATGATCCAGATTTGATAAAGACTCACGGTTTCATCGCTATTGTTCATTTCCGAATGCCGAATGCCAGAACCAGCGCTCATCACCTGCACTTCACCGGCCTTGGTGATGCCTTTATTGCCCATACTGTCTTTATGAGAAATGGCGCCTTGGCGGACATAGGTGATGATTTCCATATTTTCGTGCGGATGGGTATCAAACCCCATATGCGGGCTGATGAGGTCGTCATTAATCACCCGCAATTGGCCGAAGCTCATATTGTTGCGGTTATAATAATCGGCAAAGCTAAAGTGAAAGCTAGATTGCAACCAACCATGATCGCCTTTGCCTAAATCTTTTAATTTTCGAATGTTGATCATGAAATAATCCTCGGTTCGTGTTGAATGTGAATATAATTGTTATTTTTAATTTGATAATATGGTTTTTTGGAATTACATTAAGTCCATAAAGTTGATAATGGACGAAAGTGAAGAAATGGATAGCTTTTCGAGAATTGAAATATTTTTATCGGTTGCAGATGCAGGTAGCTTTACTGCGGCTGGCAAGCATTTAAACATGACAGGCTCTGGGGTTTCTAAACAGATTCAGAATTTAGAAGACCGGTTAAAAGCCAAATTATTTTACCGCACCACGCGCAGTGTATCACTGACCGAAGCCGGCGAGGTCTATTATAAACGAGCTAGCAATGCATTATCCAACATTAAAGAAGCCGAAAATGAACTGAAGGACTTGCAAGCCACACCGACCGGCACGCTTAAAGTGAATATGCCCTTATCGTTTGGCATTAACCACCTCGCACCGGCCATTGCGGAATTTGCGGCGCAATATCCCGACATTCAGCTAGATTTGAGCTTTAACGAAAGCAAAGTGGATGTGGTGGCTGGTGGGTATGATGTGGTGGTGCGCATTGGTGCTGCGCCCGATAGCATATTTAAAGCGCGAAAACTTGCACCCTGCCCGATTATAGTGTGTGCCAGCGCTGAATATTTAGCCAAACATGGTGAACCTAAGACACCAGATGATTTGAAAAACCACAAAATCATTACCTATACCGGTAAAGAGAACCAAAACAATTGGACTTACCAAAAAGATGACGGAACGGTTGGGCATGTCGGTTTTACATCGGTTATGAAAACCGACAATGGCGACATGAATAGTTATGCGATGAAAGCCGGGGTTGGCATTTCTATCCAGCCATTATTTATTGTTTTGAATGATGTGAAAGCCGGTAAATTGCAGTGGATTTTGCA
>NVUS02000067.1 GCA_002402005.2 OCS116 cluster bacterium
CCGCAAGAGAACATAAAAAAGAGCGTCCATAAATGAACGCTCTTAGGTGATACATTTTACCGTATTCAAGACTCAAAATTAAATTGCCAAATATTCTTCGCGCAACTCTTTGTTGTCCAGCACTTCTTTTGCGGTGCCTCTAAATGCCACTTCACCGGTATCGAGGATAATCGCGCTGTCTGCAAGCTTAAGAGCAGCCACAGCGTTTTGTTCCACGATGATGGTGGTGATGCCTAATTTCTTCACTTCTTGTAAGATAGCTTCAATTTCATGCACGATGATTGGCGCTAGGCCTTCATACGGTTCATCAAGCAATAACAATTTCACTTCTCTGGCTAACGCCCTTGCCACAGCTAGCATTTGCTGCTCGCCGCCTGACATGGATGTTGCATCTTGTTTGCGGCGCTCTGCCAAACGTGGGAAATGCTCGTAAATACGGTCAATTTCCCAACCTTTATTGGGCGCAACTTGGGCAATGATGAGGTTTTCTTCCACCGTTAAACCCGGGATGATGCGTCGGTCTTCTGGCACCAATTGCACGCCAGCTTGCGCTGCCTCGTGGGCTTTCATCTTGTGCAGCGCTTGGCCACCAAGATATATCTCGCCGCTTCTTAGCTTCGGGTCAAGTGCCCGGGCTAAGGTTTTTAGTGTTGTGGTTTTGCCTGCACCGTTACGGCCAAGCAACGCCACAATTTCACCTTCGGCAACGTCAAACGAAACACCCTGCACAATATAGCTTTCGCCATAATATGCATGAATATTTTTAACCGAGAAATAGGCTTTATTATCTGACATGCTCATTCTTGCTCCTCGCCTAAATAGGCCTCAATAACTTTCGGGTTGCCCTTCACTTCATCAGGCGTGCCTTCGGCAATAATAGTGCCTTGTGCCAATACCGAAATGGTTTCAGACAATGCAAACACCACATTCATATCATGCTCCACAATCACCATGGTCATGCCGCGGTCAGCAATTTTACGCAAAAGCAGAATGGTATTTTCTGTTTCATGGCGCGCCATGCCAGCGGTTGGTTCATCGAGCAACAACATTTTAGGCCTATGCGCCAAACAAATGGCCAGCTCCAAACGGCGCTTGTCACCACGCGATAAGAAGCGAGCTTCTTTATGTATAGAGTCTTTCAAACCAACTTCTTCCAAAGTTTCTTCAGCAAAACTCTCTATGGATTTCATGCCGGCTTTTTGAAACATGTTCAGTTTAAACGAACCATCACGTGCTGCCAAAGCTGGAATACACACATTCTTAATCAACGTCATTTCTGGGAAAATCGCGGGCGTTTGAAATACCTTTGCCAATCCCAATTGGTTGATTTCATGTGGTTTTAAATCAAGCATCGGGGTATCGTCAAACACCACGCTGCCGTGAGTGGGTGTAATCATACCCGTAATCACATTCAACAAGGTAGATTTACCTGCACCATTCGGCCCAATGAGCGAATGAATGGTGTTGTGCTTCACTTTTAAATTAACGTCGTTCAGCGCTTGTAAGCCACCAAAGTTTTTAGACACTTGATAACAATCAAGCATGACATCTGATGTAGATTTTTTAGACATATTAATTCTCCTCCCCATCAGATTTTTTACCAATAAGCTTTTTATAAATCAGCTTAAAGCCGTCAGTAAAGCCGCCCGGTAAGAAGATAACAATCGCCATGAATATCAATCCGAGTACCAATAACCATTCTTCGCCCAAAGGCACAGAAAGTACGTTTTCGAAATACAGCATGAATGCCGCGCCAATGATTGGCCCGATGAGTGTACCCATGCCGCCCATAACCGACATCAGCACCAAGTTACCCGATGTAGACCAACGCAAATATTCAGTACCCACATATGGTTCATAAACCACCATCAAACTACCTGCAACAGAGGCATAGATGGCCGAGATGACAAAGGCACCTAATTTGTATTTTTGAACATCAATACCCGTATATTCCAGCCGTTCTTGGTTAGACTTAATGGCTTTTAAGATGAGCCCGAATGGTGACGCACTGATACGACGTGCGATATAATAACCAAGGATCAACACCGCAGCTGTCATATAAAACATAACCTCACCGCGCATTTCAATGCCTAGCATAGAGGGTATCATATCTGGCAAAGTCAGGCCGTTTTCGCCGCCTGTAAAGCTACCAAATGTTGAAAGCGCAGATGAATGCAACATTTCACCAAATGCCAAGGTAAGAATAGAGAAATAAATACCCGACTTTTTAAGCGTTAGATAGCCAATAATAACCGAAGCCAATGTACCAACAATCACTGCCACAATCATCGCAGGGATAATTTCATCAGAGAAATGTTTAAACATCAGACCTGTCGCATAAGCTGATACACCAAAGAATATGGCATGACCGAATGATAGATAGCCCGTAAAGCCCAGCAAAATATCAAAACCCAGAGCAAACAATGCCCAAATCATGATTTTCGTTGCCAAACCGCCGTAACCGCCAATCCACGGAAACCAGAATGGCATAGTTAAAACTACCAAAGCAAACACAGTCAGTGGGAATTTTTTTAAGATAGAAACTACATATTCCATTATTCCATCAATCCTTTTTTACCCATCAAACCACGTGGTCGCACTAGCAAGATAATAACCGCGAGTAGATAAATGATAATTTGCTGAATTTCGGCGTATTTTGCAGTGAAACTCAGTGCCATACCGAATAACAGACTAGCCAGCACCGCCCCGGGTAAGGAGCCCATGCCCCCAACAACAACAACCAAGAAGGATGGTATGAGTAGTTTCATCCCCAATTCAGGCTCTACCTGTGTAATAGGCCCACCAAACAGACCCGCAATGGCAGCAATCACTGCGCCAATGCCAAATACAATGGTGAAACGACGGGTGATATTAACCCCTAAGAAAGCCAACATTTGGCTATCGCGCATCCCTGCCCGTACAATCAGACCAAAGCGCGTGAATTGTAACAATAAGAATAAGGCCGCTACGGTCGAGAAACTCACCACCACCAATATTAAGCGCCATTTCGGATAAGCCACAAAACCTTCTAAGAAAGGTAGGTATTCATGTAATTTAACAATGCCGCTGCCCCAAGATGGTTTGGCAAATGGTAGGTTATTCGCGCCATATATGGTTTTTAAAACTTCGCCAATCACAATGGCCAAGCCAAAGGTTACCAAAATTTGGTCGGTATGTGAGCGTTCATAAAAGAACCTAATCAGCCCACGTTCTAAAATGATACCGACGATAAATAACATTATAGGCACCGCAATCAATGCGACACTAAAGCCGAAGGCATCGGAAATAACAACCGCAAAATATGCACCCAACATAAACAATGCACCATGCGCAAAGTTTACCACACCGAGCGTGCCAAAAACTAGTGTCAAGCCCAATGCAATCAGCATATAAAGCGCACTAATTTGCAACCCGGTTAATACTTGTAAGAAAAGATAATTCACTGTCCACCTCAATCATCATCAAAGGTTCTGCCGCTCTTTTAAACGTGCTGTTTAACCAAAAAATCATAAAAGCGGCAACCAACTGTTAACAGAGTGGTTGCCGCAACCGTTTATTTATAAACCAATTTTGGTTTATGCAGGCTCGTAAGGGCCAAGTTCGCCACCAAAGATGCTTGCGTCATATGTAACCACATCACGAGGTGTTGTACCCACAATTTCAAGTAAGTCAAACTCACCAGTTTTGTCTGCAGGTGCTTTACCTTTAACAACCAAAATGTCTTTAAAGCACTGATGATCTTCAGCACGGTAAAGAGTTTTGCCGTTACCCATGCCGTCAAATTCAAAGCCTTCAAGTGCTTTGATAACTTCAGGTGGATAGAATGTGCCAGCAACTTCACATGCATTTGCATATAGAAGAGTTTGGCAATAACAAGTGTGAGCAGCCATTGAAGGAGGGAAGCCATATTCAGCTTCAAACGCTTGAACGAATGCTTTAGAACCTTCATCTTCCAATGACCAGTTCCAGTTTGTTGTACCCAACACGCCTTGAATTTTAGATGAACCAGCACCCTGCGCCATAAGACGAGAGAATAGCGGCACAACAATTTCCATTGTTTTACCATTCTTCTGTAGTTCACGCATACCAAATTCAACAGATTGTGAAAGTGAATTCACCATGTCTTTACCATAATGGTTAAGAACAAGTATGTCAGCGTCAGATGCAAGAACTTCAGTCAAATACTGGCTAAAGTCTGGAGCACCAACAGGTGTCATAATGTTGTTTTCTGTTGTCCAGCCTTGGCCTTCAGTACCACGTTTCATGGCATCATGTTGTGTATGACCCCAGCTATAGTCAGAAGTCAGATGGAAAGCACGACGATCTTTGCCATATGTGTCAGCCAAAATTGGTGAAAGCGCAATACCAGTCATTTCAGCGTTAAAGAAATGACGGAAGCCATAACGGCGTTTGTCTTTACCAGTTGTGTCATTACTATGCGTAAGACCAGCCATAAAGATAATGCCCATTTCAGCAGCAAGATATTGCTGAGCAATCGCGATGCCTGAAGATGAACCACCTGTAAGCATGATAATTTTATCACGTTCAATCATGCGGCGAGCACTTGTACGCGCTGCATCAGCTTTGGTTTGTGTATCGCCAACAACGAAGTCAACTTTTTTACCAAGCACACCAGAACCGGTCAATTTAGACGGTTTGAATGTATCTAGCATGCCGCCGCCATTGTTCAGATGGGTAACAGCAAGTTTATAAGCACGAAGTTCGTCAGCACCCTCATCGGCATAAGCGCCAGTTTGTGGTACGTTAAAACCGAGCATTACGGTATCGCCTTCAACTGGATAGTTACCAATTGCAGATTCTGCCCATGCATTTTTTGCATAAAACATAGGTGCACTCATTGCCACTGAACCTAGAGCACCAGCTTTTAGTATAGAACGGCGAGATATAGTTTTTGAAATATCAGACTTTTTAGTCAAGATAAATTCCTCCCTCTTATGATTTAAAATGAAGCACATTGGATGTGCCCAATCAAAATTTATAAAAAAATCAATCTGCATCATTATTTTTATATTTCAGATATAATCTTTTTAACGCCACAATAATCCAATGAAATAGAGCAAAAAGTTATCGGACGTTGGTCTTATGTCGGTTTCTAATATTACTTAACCTGTTGTTTTTTATCAGTATCAAACTAAACATCTCGGACAAAACTCTGATACTGCATAAGACTATAGTCTGAGGTTACTTTTGGGATAAAATATTTTAACAGATAGATATGCTAATTTTTAGTATTTTTAATTTTTGAGTCTTGGAGGGGCATATGGTTAAGAAAGTTGTCATAGCTGATGATCATCCGTTGTTTAGAGCCGCTCTGAAACAGGCTATCCGTAAAATATCGACCAACGCCAAAATTATGGAGGTTAGCTCTCTAGGTGAAGCTTCAGATATATTGGCCGGTGAAGATAATATTAACTTGCTGCTGCTCGACATTCATATGTCTGATAGTGACGGTTTTGCTGGGCTTATCATGTATAAGCAGGCCTATCCGTTAACGCCGATCGTGATTGTTTCGGCCAGTGAAGAGCCCGAAATTATTCGCAATGCCATTGAGTTTGGTGCATCGGGCTTTATACCCAAATCGGCCGATTTGTCGGTGATACGCGAGGCGATTAACACGGTATTTGAAGGCCAATCATGGTGGCCAGAGGTTGATGGGTTGAGCAAACTGGGTCGCAATGGCCGCATTGGGTTTAGCGAATCATCTAAATTATTCTCCACGCTCACCCCTACCCAATCTAAGGTGTTTATGGCCATTGCAGAGGGACTGCTCAATAAGCAGATTGCGTTTAAAATGGACATTTCCGAATCGACGATTAAAACCCACATCACCGCCATCTTTAAAAAATTGAACATAAGTTCGCGTACCCAAGCGGTTATTTTTGCCAAAGATTTGGAAAAAAATACCAAACAAGATTAGGCAAAAAGCTTGGTTAAACATTTCTGGCTTGTTTGGCGCTGAGCAATGCGCTGCGCAAAATGGCCGGATCTACCGGTTTCTGAATCAATTGAAAGCCCGCATTAGCGATTTTCTCATGCACAATGCTGGTTTTATCGGCGGTTACGATATAGCCTTTAAAATCCAAGCGATATTCATCACGCAAATGCAGTAACAATTCTAGGCCGGTTTCATCATTGTCCAATTGATAATCGGCAAAAATTACATTCACCTCGGCCATTTGGTCAACTAAATTCACCGTTTGAGTAAAATCTTGCGCGGTTGAAACATCACAATGCCAGCGCTTAAGCAATCTTTCCATGCCATCTAAAATGGTTTTTTCATTGTCGACGCAAATCACCTTAAGCCCATCGAGCAAATGATCTTGGGTGGATGGGGGCAATTTGGGGGCTGGGTTATAGGCTTGGCCGGATATAGGCACAGCCACCCGAAATACCGAGCCATGGCCGGGTCGCGAATGCACGGTAATCTCGCAATTGATAATCTTGGCAATGCGTTCGGTGATGGCTAAGCCCAATCCTAACCCCTTTTCTTGGCGGGTAGCCGTATTGTCTATGCGGCGGAATTCTTGAAACACATCGTCCAAATCATCGGTTTCAATGCCAATTCCGGTGTCCCAAACTTCAATTAGAATGTGTTGATCACGGCGGCGGCAACCCAGCAAGATGCGGCCATCATTGGTATATCTGATGGCGTTGGAGACAAAATTTTGCAAAATAGAATAAAGTAGGCCGATGTCACTAAAAATGGTGACGCTACTCGGCACCATACGTAGATTTAGGCCTTTTTGTGCCGCGACAACCGAGAATTCGACATTGAGCGAGTTGAGCAATTTATTGACCGGGAATACGCTATTGTCAGCATCAACGCCGCCACCATCAAGTTTAGAAATGTCCAACAAGGCGTTGAGCAACCGCTCTGATGATTTGAGTGATTCGGAAATGTTTTTAATAATCTCCCGGGTTTCACCATCCTCATCATCGGCAAAGTCTTCTTCCAAAACCGAGGTGAACAGCCGCGCAGCATTAAGCGGTTGTAATAGATCATGGCTGGCCGCGGCCAAAAAGCGGGTTTTACTTTTGGTTGCGGTTTCGGCCAACAATGTGGCTTGGCGCAATTGTTCTTCAATTTTGCCGCGATGTTCAATTTCCTGATGTAAATCGGCATTTAGCTCGGATAATTCTTCGGTTCTATTGACCACGCGGCGCTCTAGATTTTCATGGCTGTCTTTCAGTTCAAGCTCAACCTTGCGACGGTCGGTAATGTCTTGATAGATGGCAAAAAAGCCACCAACAGCGCCATCATCGTCAAATTGAGGCACGTAAGATACTTGCGCATGCCGTGTGCCGATGATGGGCCTAAAAATCTCAACATCAAATGTTTGCTTTTTACCAGCAAGAACTTTTTCGATATGCGGTTTGCGCAAATCATAATCTTCTTCACCAAATACATTTTTTACATGTGTGCCGATGATTTCATCGTTTAAAAAATTCCACGTGGCATGAAAGGCTTTGTTGGCAAAAACCAGTTTTTCATGTTTATCGACGAAGGAAATGATTTCAGGCACATTGTCGGTGTAGAATTGAATGCTTTCATCTTTGCGTTTCAGGGCATTTTCAAAATCGACCAATTTGGTGATGTCGGTAAAACTCACCACCGTGCCGCCACCGGGCATGGGGTTGGATAATATTTGCAATATCGTGCCATCTGGCCGGGTGCGGGTGACACTGCGTGGTATGTTTTTACGCCAGCTTTCTTTGCGTTGGGTGACAACGGCTTCAACATCCACATCACCATATTCACCATTTTCGGCATTATATCTGATTAGGTCGGACGCGGGGCGGCCAACATACATATAGTCATCCGCATAGCCGGCCATGTCGACATATTTTTTGTTCCACGCAATGATATTATGTGCGCCATCTAACACATAGACTGCATGGCCGATATATTCGAGGGTTGAGCGCAAAATCTCGCGGTTAAAGGCGATTTCTTTGCTGGTATCTCCCAGTAAATGAATGATGTCATCAATCTGTAGATTGGTGCCTTTTAACGCCGACCCCATCACATTATGGGCTGAGGATGCACCAATGGCACGGGCAATCAGCTCCTCGGTATATTGGATGACATCTAAGTCAATTTTATCATTCAAATGTACGATGCGGTTACATTTTTTTTGCAAGCCGATGATGAAATCTTGTTTTTGGTTATAGCCCAAAATCTTGGTGGCTAGGTTTTTCAAATCCCACACCCGCAACATCATATCCTGCACATCCACATGCGGGGTGAGCAATGGGGTTTGGCGGTTGTCAACAAAGGCAGCGGCTTGTGTGCTGTCCAAAATGCTTGGCATGGCTTTGAGTGAAAAATAGATATAACAGCTGATGTTGATCGCCAAGCTCATCACCACGCCATGAGTGAGACTATCGACAAAATCGAACCCAAATAACGCGTGTGGTTTCAGCCATTCAACGCCAAAAAGACCATTCTGGGTAATGCCATCATTGATGAATTGAATGTCCAAACTGGGCAATAACAAGGTGTAAGCCCAGGTTAAAAACCCCAGCGCAAGGCCAATGGTTACGCCATTTCTATGACCGCGCCGCCATGTGATAGCGCCGATGATGGCCGGGGCAAATTGAATGGCCGCGGCAAACGAGATGAGGCCGATATTGGCCAACATTTCGGATGTTGATGTGCGGTAATAGGCATAGGCCATCAGCATCATCACCACAATGGCGCTGCGCCTTACGTTGATTAGCCATTTGCTGAAATCATTGTCATCCATATTGATAATGTTGAAGCGCACAATGAGTGGCATGATAATGTCATTACTGACCATGGTGCTGAGGGTGATTGATGCCACAATCACCATGCCGGTCGCGGCCGAAAAGCCACCTAAAAATACCAGAATGGCCAAAGTGTTTTTGTCGTTAAATAGCGGAATGTTTAGGATGAATTGTTCGGGGTTTTGCAAATTTGATGGCAACGTATTGATGCCGCCGACGATGATTGGCACTAAGACCACACTGACCAATAACAGATAGATGGGGAGGATATAACGGGCATATTTAACATCATGCACATTGTTGCTTTCGACCACAGCCACATGGAATTGGCGCGGTAAGAATATAATGGCCGACATACTCAATACCAACATAGTGAAAAATCGCGCGTTGATTTGGTCGGTCGAGAATAGGTCTTTTTGTTGGTTCAAAACATCCAATTGCAACGCAAAATCATCAAACCCATGCATCACATAATAAACAATGAACATGCCAACGGTTAAAAAGGCCACCAGTTTAATGATTGATTCAAACGCCACGGCGTTGATTAAACCGCGATGATGCTCGGTGGCATCAATGTGCCGCGTGCCAAACATAATGGCAAAGAAGGCCAAGGTTAGCGCGATGATCAGTTCATTGGCCCAACTAATCGGCGCGGCGCCCACCAAACTGTTGACTGGGGTTGAGATGATTTGATACGAAGTTGAGATGGATTTAAGTTGGAGCGCAATATACGGTAAGCTACCAATCACCGCCAAACAGGCAATCATCATGGCGAGGTTTTGGCTTTTACCATAGCGTGCGGCAATAAAATCGGCAATCGATGAGCTATGTTGTTTTGTGCCGACAATGACTAATTTTTGAACAAATTTGCCAAAAACCACAAAGGTCAGTATCGGGCCTAAATAAATGGTGAAATATTGCCAGCCAGATGATGTGGCTGTGGCCGCTGCGCCATAATAAGTCCAAGATGAACAATAGACTGCGAGTGATATAGAATAGGTGAAAGCCCGCACAAAAGCGGTTTGCTGTTTGTCGCGGTTTTTGTCACCCCACCAAGCCACTAAAAATAGTGCGCCAATATAAGCCAAGCTTATTGTGACAATTATCCAACCATCGAGCATTTATCTTCCCTCAATTCCCCCGCTCTATTAAATAGCGAAGCATAAAGAGAATCAAGTCTAATCTATATTGTAAGACAATCGGAAAGCGCCCCAATGTTTGCCATTGACCAAAATCGGTGCTGAAATATGCTTCAATATCATATTCTTACCGCCGCCCATATCGCGGTTATAGGTTTGAAACAAAAACTCATTGGTATCTTTTGCGCTCGATAAGCCAACCGCATCGTTAAATATACGGCGGTTGCGGCAATTGATTGCATTCCAAATCGGGTCGTCCGACAAGGGTTTAGAAACTTGTTTATTATGTGTCGGTATATAGCCATTTATATCGGTTGAGGCGGCCAATATATATTGGGGGCTGGTGGCTAATATTTGCTCTTGCAACTCAACCAAGGTTTTGTCGGTAAAGCTGGTGAAGCTGGCCATATGCTGTACGGGGTCAGAATTGGCAATTTCCTGGTAATCAAAATTAAATAATTTCTGCATCGAAATGTGATTTTGCGCCACTTGATGTTCAAATATCTCACCAACTTTTTTTGCCGCTTCAATGGTTAGCGCTATCGAGCGCGAATCGAATGTATCGATGCCAGAGCTGGCCACTTTACCAACCAATTCATCAGATATCGCCCCGGTTTCGCGCATGCCTTTGGTGGCTAAAGATAATTTCTTGGTATTTTCCTCGACGTCATTTTTAAGTGAGCCAATCACTTCAAAGAAATTGGCCATCTCATCATTATTGATTTCGACATTGTCCGAAATGGTTTTTGAAGTTCGGTCAATGGCATTAAATGCATCGCCTAAACCGCTGATTTCGGCTTGT
Organism: OCS116 cluster bacterium; assembly: GCA_002402005.2. Classification (GTDB taxonomy): domain Bacteria; phylum Pseudomonadota; class Alphaproteobacteria; order Rhizobiales; family OSC116; genus OCS116. The sequence goes on from NVUS02000067.1 coordinate 10,708, forward strand.
AATTCATTGGTACTATTTTTAACATGATCGATAAATCTCATGGCTTTGTCGCCCATATCAATCAATTTCAGTGACTCTTGGTTTAATATATTCAACGTCGAATCAATTTGTGACGTGGCGGTGCTGGTTTGATCAGCCAGGCTTTTCACTTCGGCAGCCACAACCGCAAAGCCCCTGCCCGCATCGCCGGCGCGTGCGGCTTCAATGGTGGCGTTTAGCGCCAAAAGATTGGTTTGTTTGGCAATGGTTTGAATCACCTCTGCCACGCCAGCTACACTGTTAAGTGAGTTTTGCAAATCTTGTAATTGCGCCGTCATGTCATTGACCACCTCAACCAATTCGGCCACTTCGGTTACCGAAGCATCGAGTTTTTGGCTTGAATCGGAGACTTTTTGACCTAAAATCTGCGTGGTTTCTTCGGCGGTTTTGACCGCATCGGTGATTTTTTCGTTGGCTTCTAGGGTTTGGTTGACCGCGCTTGATAACTCATCAAACCGACCTTCGAGCTTTTTTTGCGATTGGTTTGTTGATTCTATGACGGCGGAAACTTCAGCAATATTCACCCCAACATGGCTCAAACGTTCTGAAATTGAGGTTAAAATTTCAAGCCGATCTGGATCGGCTGATGGTGTTGCTAATGGTTGCGACATGAATAGACTTCCCCTAATATTTGTTCAAATAGAGCAAATCATAGTTAATATTGCATTAATTTAGCTTGCTCTCGTCTAATGCTTGACATTCTAGTCACTAGAACCTTTAGTGTGATTGTAAATCAACGAAGGTGAATGATATGGCCGATTCTTGCTGTGCAACAAATGACAAAGCTGACCTAACTTACGCAATAGACCCGATCTGCGAAATGAAGGTGGATGTGAATAATGAGCAAAAGAAACGTTTTGAATACGAAGGCGTTACTTATTATTTCTGCAACCCTAAATGTTATGAAAAATTCCAAAGCGATCCGGCACATCATTTGACTGAGTTTGCTAAAAAACAGGCGCAAGCAGTCATTGATGCCCAAAAAACCTTTGCTATAGACCCGGTTTGCGGCATGAAAGTTGATGTAGATAATGAGCAAAAGAAACGTCATGTTTATAAAGACGAGACTTATTATTTCTGTAATCCGAAATGTTATGAGAAATTTAAAGCCAAGCCCGAATATTATTTAACTGGACAGCATAAGATTGATGCAGCAAAGGAAGCTGAACAAGCCCCTACCGGCACACGCTATACTTGCTCTTGTCATCCTGAGATTATCGAATATGCGCCCGGCGTATGCCCCAAATGCGGTATGGCGCTTGAGGTGATGGATATGCCATCGGATGAAGAGAATCCTGAATTGGTCGATTTCACCCGCCGTTTGTGGGTGGCAGCCCCCTTAGCACTTATTTTACTGGTTATTGAAATGTTCAATCATCTATTGGGCATAAACTTATTGCCATTCTTATCTGGGTTTGAGCGCCAGCTATTGGGGCTGGCTTTGGTCATACCGGTTATGTGGGCGGGCATGCCATTTTTTGAGCGGGCAATTCTTAGCTTTAAAACCAACAACCTGAATATGTTCACACTCATTGGTGTGGGTACGTTTGCGGCCTTTGCCTATTCGGTTGTTGCCACATTTTTGCCCAATCTATTCCCGACCAGCATGTTGAATATGCATCATATTGTGCCGGTTTATTTTGAAAGCGCTGCTGTCATCATCGCCCTTGTATTGATGGGGCAGATTATGGAAATCAGATCAAAAGAAAAAACTGGTAATGCCATCAAACAATTGCTCGATCTTACACCGGACATTGCGCATGTGATCGATAAAGATGGTAAAGAGAGCGACCTTGCGGTGAGTGCCGTGCTTAAGGGCGCGACCTTGCGGGTGCGGGCTGGCGAGAAAATTCCGCTCGATGGCGTGATTGTGGTCGGCAAAAGCCATATCGATGAATCGATGATTACAGGAGAGCCGGTGCAAGTTGCCAAACAAGTTGGCGACAAAGTGATTGGTGGCACAATAAATGGCACAGGCGGGTTTGATTTTACTGCGCAGAAAGTTGGTGATGAGACCATATTGGCACAAATCATCAAAATGGTCGCCGATGCGCAACGTTCGCGTGCGCCGATTCAATCTTTGGCAGATAAAGTTGCCAATTTATTTGTGCCGACTATTTTTGCAGCGGCCATTATCGCCTTTGCGGCCTGGATGTATTTTGGCCCAGAACCCAAATTAAGCTATGCAGTGGTGGCTGCGGTCAGCGTATTGATCATTGCCTGCCCGTGTGCTTTGGGCTTGGCGACGCCAATGTCGATTATGGTGGCGATGGGCATAGGCGCGCGCAATGGCGTGTTGATTAAAAGCGCTGCGCAATTGGAAAAAATGACCGCGGTTGATGTGCTGATTGTCGACAAAACTGGCACAATCACCCAAGGCAAGCCAGAGATGAGCGAAGTCTTTTGTCTGAATGATGGCTATACGGCTCAAGATGTGGTGCAACAATTGGCCTCGGCCGAGCAATATAGTGACCATCCGTTGGCTCATGCGGTGCTAAATTATGCCAAAAGTTACAATCTAGATTTGCTGAAGGTTGATGATTTTAAGGACGTTACCGGCTCTGGCATTGACGCCAATATAATGGGCAAGAAAATATTGGTGGGCAATTTGAATTTTATGACCCATTCAAATGTCGATTTCAGCAACGTACCTGCCGCAGCCAATACATGTTTAGAGCAAGGCCAAACACCTATATATATAAGTGTCGACAATCAAGCATTGGGTTTGGTCTTTGTTGCCGATCAAATCAAAGTGGACAGCGCGGCCGCCATAGAGCAATTGCATGCTTTGGGTATGAAAGTGATTATGGCGACCGGCGACATTGCCCAGAGCGCCAACATTGTGGCCGCACAGGTGAATATAGACGAGGTTCACGCGGCGATGTTGCCCGAAGATAAAATTGCATTGGTAAAAAAATTACAGGCTGAAGGTAAAACAGTCGCCATGGCGGGGGATGGCATTAATGACGCCCCAGCGCTGGCACAGGCCGATGTCGGCATCGCTATGGGCACAGGCGCTGGAGTGGCGATAGAAAGCGCTGGCATTACATTGGTCGGCGGTAATTTAACCGGCATCGTCAAAGCCAAACGTTTGGCCAATGCCACTATGAACAATATCAAACAAAATTTGTTTTTTGCCTTTATATATAATACAGCCGGTGTGCCGATTGCCGCTGGTATATTGTTTCCGCTGGTTGGTGTATTGCTTTCGCCTATTTTTGCCGCGGCGGCGATGAGCTTATCATCGGTTTCGGTGGTGCTCAATGCCCTAAGGCTTAGAAAGGTAAAATTATGAATATTGGTAAAGCCTCACAGTTAACTGGCCTGAACAGCAAAACGATTCGCTATTATGAGGATATTGAGCTGATAAGGCCTGATAGAAGAGATAATGGTTATCGGGATTATAGTGATCGACATATTGAGATCTTAAATTTCTTAAAAGTGGCGCGTAGCTTGAGTTTCTCGATTGAGAATTGTCGAGCATTGCTGGGCATGTATCGGGATGAAAACCGCGCCAGTAAAGACGTTAAACAACTGGTGGCGCAGCAAATAAGCGAATTGGATGAGATTATTGCCAATAGCCTGAAGATGAAGGCGACTTTGCAGCATCTATCCAACAATTGCCATGGTGACAATCGACCTCAATGTGCCATTTTAGATGCATTTAGTGCAGGAATTGTGAATAAGTCTGACCAAATGGTCAAATAGAACCATGTTTAAGTTGACACATGGAAAAACCTAGCTTATTGAGCGGCCTATCACTTCGGTCTGCGTTGCTATTATCTTATGCTTTGTAGATTGTGGGATGTTTGAAAATTCTACTCAATCAGTTTCTCTTAAAATTGGTTATATAGAGATGAATTTTTAACTCTATTAACCTCTATAAGAGAGAGAAAATTGATATGAATTATAGCGATCTGGACCTTCCAGAGGCGTTGCAGCACACGCTTGCAGCCATGGAATTTACAAAAATGACTCCCATCCAAGAACAAGCCATTCCGGTGGCCCTTGAGGGAAAAGACATTTTGGGCAGCGCCCAAACAGGCACCGGCAAAACCGCCGCATTTTTAGTGCCTCTAGTTAATCACATTTTAGACAACCCAAATTCAGTAGCCATTGTTGTGCTACCAACTCGTGAGCTTGCTAAGCAAGTGCATGAAGTTGCTAATAAATTATTGGGTCGTAAAACAAAAAACCGTAGCGTTTGCCTGATTGGTGGCGAAAGCATGGACAAGCAATTAAAAACATTGCGCCAAAACCCACGCATCATCATCGGCACACCTGGCCGGATGAATGACCATTTGGGCCGCCGTTCTTTAAGCCTACATCATTGTGATTTTGTGGTATTGGACGAAACTGACCGTATGCTCGACATGGGTTTTGGTGTTCAAATTGACGAAATTTTCACCCATATGAGCGGCGCACGCCAAGTGCTTATGTTCAGCGCGACAATCCCTAAAAACATTGCCAAGCTGGCTAATAAATATTTGGAGCAACCGCAACGTATTGCGATTGAGCCAACTCCAGAGCAAGCTCTGAAGATTGAGCATACCGCTTTGCGCCTGACCGAAAAAGGCAAATTTGATGCCTTGGTTGAAGAAATTAAAAACCGCGAAGGCTCTATCATCGTATTTGGTAAAACCCGTATGATGACTCAAAAAGCTGCTGATCGTTTGCGCAAACTAGGCATTGACGCCGAAGCCATTCATGGCGATTTGCGCCAACATAAGCGTGAGCGCATCATCCGCAATTTCCACGCCCAAAAATTCCGTATTTTGGTGGCTACGGATGTGGCTGCACGTGGCTTGGACATTCCGCATATTGAGCATGTCATCATCAATGACCTGCCACAAGTGCCAGAAGATTATATTCATCGCATCGGCCGTACAGGACGTAATGGCAAATCAGGCAAAGCCATTGTATTCCTAACACCACGCGATAACAAACAATGGCGTTTGATTCAACGCATCTTGCCAGAAGGCTTGACCGCAAATGAAACATACGGCAGCTACGAAGCTGAAATGGCTGCTGAATATGACAGCAAGCACAGCTTTAGACAAGATAATGACCGTTCACGCGGCAATAAAGGCGGCGGCAAAAAAGAAAGCTTCCGTACCAATAAGAAGCGTAAAGACAATAAACGTAAAAAATTCTTTGGTGAAGGCGGCGAAGGTTTTGACCCGCTAAAAGCTGATGGCGCTGCACGTCGTATTTCTGAACGCAGTACAAGACGCAGTGAAGAACGTACCGGCAATGACGAAAGCCCAAGACGTGATCGCGATCGTGATCGTAAACGCAGCCGTAACCAAGATGATAGAAATTCATACAGCCGTGATGAACGTCCTGCAAGACGTGAGCGCAATGGTGATGATAGAAATTCATACAGCCGTGATGAGCGCCCTGCAAGACGCGAGCGCAATGGTGACGATAGAAAATCTTACAGCCGCGATGAGCGCCCTGCAAGACGTGAGCGCAATCGTGATGACAGAAATTCATACAGCCGTGACGAACGCCCAGCAAGACGTGATCGTGATGATCGCAGCTATGGTGATGATCGTTCAAGCAAGCGCCCTGAAGGCTCGAAAACTGGCAACCCACATAAAAAACGTGGAGACACTTGGGCTGGCGCTGAAGAAAATGGTGGCGATACAAGTCGCCGCGATTCAAAAAAATTCGAAGGCAAACGCTCTGAAGGTTGGGCAAAGCCTAAGAAAAAGAACAAAGGTAATGGCGGTTCCACACGCAACGGCGAAGGCCATGCATACAAGCCAAAAGCCAAAAAAGGCCCTAACAAGCGCGCTATGAAGCGCCAAATGGCTAGCTAAACCAATTGTGACCTCGAAGGCCGAGGTCACAAAAGAATGCGGAATGAAGCAACCCCATCAAACTTAGTTTGGTGGGGTTTTTTATATTTTAAAATAATTTCAAAATAAATGTCGAATTAGCAATTGCCAATCGTCTACCTTATGAGCCACAATAAAGTGGACAATTTTTTTGGAGACAAATATGCAATATATGCTTTTAATTTATGCTGACGAGACTTTAACACCAAAACCAGGCCAAGATAATTTCCCAGGCTTTATGGCCGATTATTTTGCTTTCACTGAAAAAGTAACCAAGTCTGGCCAATTTATGGCTGGTGATGGTTTATCACCTGTGGCAACTGCCACAACAGTCAGTGTTCGTGACAATAAAACAGAAATTGTTGATGGCCCGTTCGCCGAAACAAAAGAGCAATTTGGTGGCTACTATCTTATTGAAGCCAAAGATTTAGATGAAGCAGCTGCCGTTGCTGCTGATATACCAACCGCCAAATATGGCCGCATCGAAATTCGCCCGGTTATGATTTACAACCAAGACTGAGTGTAGACGGCGGTTAACACCGCCGTATCTTTATATGACTAGCGTACAAGACAAAATCAAGCAAATAGCCAAAGTTGAGACTCGATATGTGATCGCCTCACTGATGAATAAATTACGTGATTTGCAATTGTGCGAAGATAGTTATCAAGATGCCATCATATCTGCATTGCAACATTGGCCAAAAAATGGTGTGCCAAGTTTTCCGCGGGCTTGGCTGATCACCACAGCGCATCGCAAAGCCTTAGATTTTTTAAAACGCGGGCAGAATTTTCGCAGTAAAACTGAGTTGATACAATATGAAACCCAGTTAAATGCTGATGAGAATGAATTGAAATGGAATGAGAATGTGGAACATAATATGGGCAGCATGCCCAACCCGCATTTGTCCAATGCCACAGAAATGGATGATGAGCAGCTAAAGCTAATCTTCATGTGCAGTCATCCCGCGCTCAATCGCCAAGCGCAAATTGCGCTGTCGCTTAAAGTCATCGGTGGCCTAAGCACCGAGGAGATTGCATCAGCTTTTCTAACCAATGAGACAACCATGGCACAGCGTTTGGTGCGCGCCAAACAAAAGATAAAAAACGCCGGCATTGCGTTTAAATTACCGGCGACCGAAGATTTGCCAAACCGCATCGACATTATATTATCGACCATTTATTTTATTTATAACGAAAGCTATGTTGCCACCAATAGTGACAGCTTGACCAAAGTGAATTTGGCCGAAGAGGCCATTGGTCTGTGCCGCAATGTTTGTCATTTCATGCCAGATAATGCCGAGGCAAAGGGTTTGTTGGCGCTGATATTGTTGCAACTGGCGCGAATAGAAGCGCGGGTTGATGCTGCGGGGGCATTTGTACCGCTTGAAAAGCAAGATCGTGCGTTGTGGGATGTTGGCAAAATATCCGAAGGTAAGCAACTCATCATCACCGCTTTGACCATGCAGCAGATTGGCAAATATCA
>NVUS02000068.1 GCA_002402005.2 OCS116 cluster bacterium
AAAACGGTTAGCAATACCGCCGCGAGCTTATATGCCTCCGCTCGTTATTTGAGCGCGCACCCCACACCTCAAAAAATAAGTGATCTAGAATTCGCCAGATTTGTCGGCCCTTCACCGGTAGAAGAATATCTACCGTTTTTAGCTGAACAAAACATACCAGTTTCCCGGGCTAATTTTCAATATACTAGCTCGAGCGACATCGCCCTGATAGAAATCATCAGGCAGGGCATGGGCATTGGCATCATTCCCGATCATATTGCCGTTTTTTTTAACGACTTAATCCCCATTTTGCCCGACCAAGTCACTTTTCCATTTCCCACTTGGTTGGTAACCCATAGAGAATTGCACACCAGCCGCCGCATTCGCTTGGTCTATGATTTATTGGCGCAAGAATTGGCAAAAATATAATGGTAATTTGTGCCATTCATAACTATGTTCAAACATGTTAAGCATAGTTTCATATTTTTTGACCTATTGTTGCATTCAAAACATAAGCTGATTAGTATTAGCAACAGAAAAGCTATTTGATTCGGAAAGATTAAAATGACAAAAAAAGATGAAGCCAAAAAAGACGACAACCTGTCTAATATCGTTAACGACAATATGCATAAATCGCGTACAATTATGATTGTCGGCGAAATTAATTTAGACATGGCACAACCTATTTGTGCCAAATTATTAGCCATGGCTTTTGAAAATGATGAGCCCATCACCGTGATCATCAACTCAAATGGCGGCCATGTTGAAGCCGGCGATATGATCCATGATATGATTAAATTTGTAAAACCACGGGTGCGCATTGTCGCCACGGGTTATGCAGCTTCTGCCGGCGCGCTTATTTTTATCGCTGCCGAAAAAGCCGATCGTTATTCTTTGCCCAACACCCGTTTTTTATTGCATCAACCAGCCGGCGGCATTGGCGGCACAGCATCTGACATTAAAATCCAACGTGATGAAATTGTTAAAATGCGGACGCGTTTGAACCAATTGTTTGTTGTGGCCACCGGCCAAAATATCAAACAGATCGAAAAAGACACCGATCGTGATTTTTGGTTGACCAATGAGGAAGCTAAAGAATATGGTTTGGTAAGTGAAATCATCACCAGCATGAGCGACATTAAATAGCCTCAAGAGATCATCAAAATGGACAGCCGATTTTATTTTTCTAGCCCCGCTAAAAAACTTAACGATGATGACATTGAATATGTGATCAAGACCATTGAGGCTGTCGACACCGCAGCTTTTTTAATCAGCTCCGGTTGCATTGAACAAAATGAGCCCGACCAATTGAAAAAGTTGGTCGTGGCGGTGCAAAATAAAAACATCGCAGTGATTATATCTGACGATGTTGCCACCATGAATATATTGCTGGCCGATGGCGTGCAAATTGGTTCTGAAATTGAGCATTTTAAAAGCGTACGCCAAGCGTTGGGCGAACGTTTTATCATTGGCGCTTATATCGGTTCATCCAAACATGATGCCATGTCATTTGGTGAATTAAACGCCGATTATGTGGCCTTTGGCCCAGATTATGATGATGAGACTGAAGACAAGAGCAATCAAGACATTATTGATCTGGTCATTTGGTGGCAAGAATTATTCTCAATACCAGCCATTGCCTATCTAAATGCTCATGAAGACATTGAAAAAATAAGCTTTTCTAAAGAATATCCAGACTTTGTCGCATTATTGCCCAATTTTTGGAGCACAAATGAGCCTCAGAACTGGCTAAAGCAATTGTGTGAAAAACAACTTAGTCAGCCCCCCAAAACCTAGGCTCAATATACTAGATTAAACATGATGGCGCGTTACATGCATAAAATTCTCATCCCCCTCTTAAGCCTTTTATGCCTCTTCACCAGCCAGACGGCGCTGGCGGCTGAACCGCCAGTTACCTTGCCCGAGATTGCCGATCAGCCAAATGTGCAAACCATTGCCAAAAAACTGCCCGAACGCCTGCCCGAAGCCCGGCCAGAGACGGCCGAACCAGCCATCATAAAAATTAAAATAAAAACCAATGAGCCAAGCAACACCAACCAAGTGACCGCCCATAGCGCGTTTAACCGTGGCCTATATAAAACCGCTGCCAAACTTGCAGTGCGCGAATCCAAAGCTGGCAGCGCCAATGCCGCTTTTTTGTTGGGCGAAATTTACCGCAAGGGATTTGGCACCAAAGTTGACATCAAACAAGCACTGTCTTGGTATCGCAAAGCTGCCAATATGGACCATATAGAAGCGGCTTTTACCTTTGGTTATGCGCTCGCCGCCGGCCAAGGTTTGGACAAAAACATCACCGAGGCCAAGCTATATTTTCAAAAAGCCGCCAAAGCCGACCATGTGATTGCGCAATATAATTTGGCGTTAATTTATGCTGGCCTCGCCGGCCAAGCGGCCGATTATACCAAAGCTTTTAAATGGTTTGAACGGGCAGCAGACAAAGGCCATCACCAAAGCCAAGTGGATGTAGCAACGCTTTATAGCCTCGGCAAGGGCGTCAAACAAAACCACACAATGGCCGCCCGTTATATGCAAAAAGCCGCACAAAATGGCCGCTCCGATGCCATGGTGCGTTATGCCATTATGGCGTTTAACGGCAAGGGCATTGATCGCGATTTAGACCAAGCGGTATTTTGGCTTAAACGCGCCTCTAATTTAGGTCAAGCCGTGGCACAAACCCGCTTGGCGCGGCTTTATTACAAAGGCTTTGGGGTTAAAAAAGATGAGTCCATCGCGGTTATGCTCTATCGGTTGGCGCTAAAATCTGGCGCTGAAGATAGCTGGCTGGAGCAAGAGTTTAAAAAATTGCCGTCCGAATTTTTAGAACAGGGCCAAAAAATGGCCAATATCTGGACAAAAGCCACAGCACAGCAATATATTAGTCTGCAAAATTAACAATAACCGCTATAATCTGAAAATAACTACAAATATATCGTGCAAAATATAGCGACTGTGTTAGTTTCGCGCTAATTTAAGGCGTAATGCGCTCTGATATATAATTAAAGGCATAGTCAAAATGAAAATTAATGGCAATGAAATTCGCATCGGCAACATTATCGAATATAAAAATGATCTATTCGTTGCGGTCAAAACCCAAGCGGTAAAACCTGGCAAGGGTGGCGCATTTGCACAAGTCGAACTGAAAAGCATCACCTGTGGCACAAAATTAAACGAACGTTTCCGCTCCAGCGAAACCGTTGAACGGGTGCGTTTAGAGCAAGATGATTATACCTTCCTCTATGCTGAAGGTGACATGTTGGTATTTATGCATGTTGAAAGCTATGAGCAAATTGAGCTTGATACCGAATTTGTGGGCGACCGGGCTAAATTTTTACAAGATGGCATGCGGGTTGTGGTTGAATCGTATGATGAAAAACCAATTGGCATTAAATTACCCGATCAAGTGACCTTGCGCATTGCTGACACTGAGCCGGTGGTAAAAGGCCAAACAGCCGCCAATAGCTTTAAACCCGCCACGCTCGAAAATGGCGTGCGCGTAACCGTGCCACCATTCATTAAAATTGATGAAATGATTGTGGTCGATACCAATGAACTGACTTATTTGCGCCGCGCTGATAAATAATAATTTTAAGGAATAGATATGGCACGTACAGCCCTATTAAATATAATGGTCAACGCCGTGCGCAAAGTCGCACGCAGTTTGGTGCGCGATTTTGGCGAAGTTGAAAACTTGCAAATCTCCCGCAAAGGCCCGCAAAATTTTGTGACATCTTCTGACATTCGCATCGAAACCAGATTGATTGAAGAATTGGTCGAAGCCCGCCCGGGTTATGGCATTTTAAGCGAAGAAGCTGGTGAAACCATCGGCACCGATAAAACCCATCGTTGGATTATCGACCCGATTGATGGCACGATGAATTTTATGCATGCCAACCCCAATTTCTGCATTTCGCTGGCTCTTGAGCGCGAAGGCAAAATCCACGCGGCGGTGATTTACAACCCAATCACTGATGAATTATATGAAGCCGAAGTGAACCGTGGATCATTTTTAAATGATATGAAAATGAAAATGACCGCTCGTCAGCATATTGCCGATACATTGGTCGCCACTGGTTATGGTGGCTTAAGTGAAGATGCAACCGTTTATTACCGCCGTTTGGCCCGGGCGCAAAACCGCACCCATGGTGTGCGTATGACTGGCTCATCAGCACTAGATTTGGCGCAATTGGCCGCTGGCCGGACAGATTGTTTTTATGAATCTGGCCTAAAAATTTGGGATGTCGCTGCTGGCATGCTTATGGTGCAAGAAGCTGGCGGTATGCTTGCTGACCTAAACGGTGATGAATTTGACATTAATTCCGGCCGCATTGCCGCCACCAACAAAGATTTAATGCCGCAATTTATCGAATTGCTACGGGTTGAAGCATAACGCCCTATAAAACCCATATTTAACGTTTAAAAAATGGT
>NVUS02000069.1 GCA_002402005.2 OCS116 cluster bacterium
GAAAATAGAGGCATAATGACTGGTTTAAATAGATTTATTAATATAATTCGGCTGTTTGATGAGAATCAAGGCGAATGGACAATCCCCGAAATGGCAGAAAGTCTTGAGGCACCGACAAGCACAATCTATAGAAATGTTCGCGAGCTTTCTAAGGCGGGATTTTTAGAATCTGCGCCCTCCTCTAGATATCGGCTTGGGCCAGCATTTGTTGAATTTAACCGACGATTCCAACTCACTGACCCGCTTATGCGCACAGGTTCAAAATTCTTAACTTCGCTTATAAGCCATGTCCCTGCGCCTAGTGTGGTTGCTCTTTCAAGGCTTTATGACAATCAAGTCATGTGTACGATTACCCAACAATCGCCTAATATTAAATTTAGCACAAGCTATCAAAAAGGCCATCCGATGCCTTTGATTAAAGGTGCTACCTCTAAAGTTATTTTGGCAAGTTTAAAACCCAAGCGTCTTAATGAATTGCTTAATCAGCAATTTAAAGATTCTGAGAATGATGCCAATAAGAAGCAATTTCTTATGCAGCTTAAGGAAATAAACCAAAAGGGTTATTGCGTCACACGCGGAGAAGTAGATGATGGCCTTGTTGGCTTGGCAGCACCGATTGTGAGTGAAAAGCACAATATATTTGCAAGCCTTAGCATAATTTCTGATGGCAATTTACTTCAATATGAAGATGAGAACCAAATTCTTCCATTGCTAACTTCAACCGCAAAAATTATCGGCAACAACTTAGCTGAGTGATGTTAAAAAAAATACTCAGTTCAAACAAATGAACTGAGTATAAAATATAAGATATTTTGGTTTTGTTTAGTCAACGCTTAAGATTGTAATCACACCCTTCGCATTGATATGGAATTGCATTAAATCTTCGCCGATGACCAATGGGCCTTCATAAGTTGTGCGCGTGCGATATGCAAACTCTTGAAGTGTTAAGGGGGCATTTGCGCCAGGCAGGCGAATATATGGCGAGTTTTGGTTGGGTTTCAGCAAATACCCGACCCACATCCTCTGGGCTTGTATGATGTGCCAAAATTCTTTGAAACACTGGCCGTGACATGGCGTCTTCAGGCGCTGCACCAACTTCATGAATCAACAAATCAACACCCATGCCATATTTTATTACATTTTGATCATATTTTGTATCTCCAGAGAAAGCTACGGAATGGCCCTTATAGTCAATTCTATATCCGACTGATGGTTTGATTTTTTCACCATGCAAAACAGGGAATATAGTCACCTTAACGCCATTTTGTTCGAAAATAACACCCTCATCCATTTCAGTGGCCACAATTTTTGTGGCTTCTTCTGAAACGCCTTCGTCAAGAATACGCGTTGCAATATCTACCTTAAACGTATTTTGAAGGCCTTCGGCAATGTGTTTTGTGCCTACGGGACCAAAAAGAGCCAAAGGCTTTTCTCTGCCAGCGAATGACTTTACAGGCAGGTAGCCCGTTAAATACACATCATCAAACTCATTAAGATGGTCAGAATGAAAATGGGTTAAGAAAACACCGTCAATTTTACCCAATGGAATGTGCATTTACCCAAGGCGTAATGCAGCGCCACGGCCAGCATCAAAATAGGAAAAATATCTTACAAGTAAAGAGTTTTATAATTAATTTTTATTCCCATTCTGATTGATCGGATTTTAAAGTTAGTGAATTATCGAAAACTGGTATAGACGCATTGGTGGTTTTAAATTACGAATATATAAATAATTGATTCAATTGTATTATTATGTGATTTAACAAAAGAATAATTAACTATGCACCACTTAAAATGATATTTTTTGAGACAGGTTTTTGTTTTATTGGGGCAAAATATGAACCCAATTTTAGAGAATTTGCTACAGAATTATGGTATGTAATTTACCATTTAAATGGAAACTCAATAGAGCTAGTAATTTGCTAATTTTTGTTTGTAATTGCCATCGCGAAACGACGTGTAAGCTTGATGGCTCGTGCCAAATATTTTCAAACTGAAAACGGCTTTCCAACAGGTCATTGGAAAGCCGCTATCATGAAATTGCAACCTTGCGAGAAAACAATTCCATGAAAATGTTTGATTTATTTCAAACCAATTTATCTGCCATATTCTCTAGACTAGCTATATTCGAAATCGGCATTGTCGCCGCAACATAGTGATCAGGGCGAAGTAAGAAAGCATGTTCACGATAGGTCGTAAAATTCTTACAGCTCAACTCACCTGAAACATCGCGATAAATCGGAAAATCTGCCTGAACAGGATTCATCCATTCAGGCGTGATGCCAATCACGCGGACACCCTTTTCTTCAAATATTTTGCGTGTTTTGGTATTGATGACTAGCTCTGGCGTTTCGGAAAACACCAATAAACAAGGCTGGTTACCAATAGCACGATCAAGCAACATACAGTTTCGATGTATATCTTCAATTTCTGGTTGGTAAAACAACCGTCCGACCATTGTCTGCTTCACATCGCGACCATCTGGCTGCTGATACCCTTGTTCAAAGAGAGGTTTAGGCTTGTATCGCATTTGCGCAATATAATCCCGCGCGGGTGGATAAACACTCATGATACGGAATGCGGCACGCACAAAAGCAGCTTGCAACTTTGAAGTGGGCATCATCACCCGCCCCATAGTAAGGGCTATCTCAATCATATTCCAAGCGTGAGGAGACCTCTCTTGTTGATAGGAGTTGAGTAGTTTTTCGATCATGGCTTCGTCATTTGAGCGCACTGTTAATGCCAATTTCCACGCTAGGTTATGCGCATCCCGCAAACCACTATTCATGCCCTGCCCTGCAAATGGCGGGGTTAAATGAGCCGCATCACCCGCTAAGAATATACGCCCTTCTTTCCATTTAACCGCAACGCGGCCATGGAAGGTATAAACTTTAACGCGGCGCAATTCGGCATCTTTATCGTCGCCAACTTGTGCTAGTAAATTCCGAACATTTTCTTCTTGTTCGGCTTCTTGTTCACCTTGGCCGTTCTGAATCATAAATTCATAACGTCTTATGCCTTCTGGCCCCGGCAATGAGATGCACGGAAGCTCAGGATTGCAAAATACCTCTGTATGACGAAATCTGTTTTTCGTATTGAACAGATCTACAATCAGCCATTGCTCTGAAAAAGTTGAACCATCGAGCAAAATATCTAACTCGATACGTGTGGGTGATCGACCACCATCACAGGCCACCATATATTGTGCTTTAATGCTTTGTTCGCCGTGTTTTTCTGAGTTCACTTTTACCGTTACGCCTGCACCATCTTGCGCAAAGCTCTGCATATCACAGCCAAATCGCGTTTCGACATTGGCAAACCGTTCAAGGCCCTTGCGCAAAACATCTTCAAGCTCAGGTTGTTGAAAGGCGTTGCGTTTATCAAAGCCATATTCACGTGATACAGGTTCAACTTTTGCAAAACATTTTCCGTTTGGCCCCATATAACGCGAACCGTAACCACGGGCAACAATATTTAGGATCTCTGAATCTAGCCCGATTGCTTGCATGGTGCGCATTGATTCATCATCAATGGAAACCGCACGAGGTTCTTGCACCGTTGAGCTGTTGCGCTCGACTATAATTACATTTACACCAGCTTGCCCCAAAAGGTTAGCAAGGGTCAAACCTGTTGGCCCTGCCCCGATGATTAGAATTTCCGTTTCATCTATGCTCATATTCTATCATTCCGCTATAATCGGATTACTCAAAATACCGAGTTCAGAGATTTCGACCTCAACCACGTCACCCGCTTGCATGTAAACTGGTGGTTCGCGTCTATCACCAACACCGCCGGGGGTGCCTGTGATGATCACATCGCCTGCTGTTAATGGCGTGAATGATGAGCAATAAGCTATCAATCTTGGGATTGAGAAAATTAACTGACTTAAATCGGCATCTTGCATAATTTTGCCATTTAAGCGTGTTTGAATTTTAAGTTTGGTATAATCACCAATTGACTTCGCATCGGCCATAAATGGACCAAATGCGCCTGTTGCCGGGAAGGTTTTGCCCGGCGTGAATTGATGGGTATGACGCTGCCAATCACGAGCTGTTGCATCATTATAACAAGCGTAACCTGCAACATGTTGCATGGCATCAGCTTCTTCAATATAACGCCCACCTTGACCAATAATGATGGCCAATTCGCCTTCATAATCAAACCGTTCTGATACATGAGGAATGATTAATGGTTGTCCATCTGCCACTTGAGAGTCTGCGAAGCGGGTGAATATGGTTGGATATTTTGCATCTGGACGCTTGGTTTCGGCTCTGTGGGTTTCGTAATTCAAACCAATGCACAAAATCTTATTCGGATTAGGGATGACCGGGAGTAAAGTCACATCACTGAGGGAGAAATCAGCAGGTGCATTGGCAAGCTTTTCAGCCAACTCAAGCTTGTTCAGCGAAATTGCATCTTGTAGAGAGTTTGTTTCCGAGCCAAGCTTGTTGGTTAAATCAATAATGGCTTGTTGGCCATTTTTTCGCGTGGTTAGCAGGCCAAAGCCTGCTTTCCCACAACGGACAAAACTTATAAATTTCATCTATTATTCCTAATTTGAATTGAAATTAAATTTATGAGCGCAGAATGGCTCTACCCCAGCGGTTAAGTGTGCGTGGGTCTTGCGGCCAATCTTTAACAGGGCGGTCATGAATAATTTCAAGTTCAGCCGAAACTTCAATCCAGTTTTTATCTGGGTCTTCAATAAAAATAAACAGGTTGTTGCCTGGGCCATGACGACCGGGGCCCCACATTAACTGAATGTCCAAATCGGCATAATGATCTGACCAATCACGAATGTTGTCCCATAAACCAGCTTCATAGCTGTGATGGTCGACACCTTGGCGGTCGGATTTAAAGCACGCAATTGTATGATGTTCGTGGTTTGAGCGGGTGAAGCAAGTCGCCATTTCGCCATTTTCGTGCAATACACGGTCTGAAAGCGCGAAACCCAATTTATTATGGTAGAATTCTGTAAATCCTTCAACATCAAGGCTTGCAAATGTTAAATGCTGAGTCGGACCGTGAATGCCTGTAAAACCATCTTTTTGCGGAATGGCCAGACCAAAACAAATTAAATTTCCGTCTGGATCACGAACTGCAAAAGCGCCATCTTTAAAATATGGCGAAGGGCTTTTTTCGATGGCAATATTTTCGGCTTTTGCGCGTGCTAATATTTCATCAACACCTTGTTGATCGCGACATGCAAGACCAGCATATGCCAATTGGCGATTGGTTCCTTTAACAGCCACAAAACGACGATCAGGACCTTCACAACGCCATTCAGAATCACTAATTTTTTCCACTTCCATTTGCATTGTTTGGCCATAATATTCAGCCAGTTTTTGAGGATCGGCGCTTTCGAAAGCAACATGATGTAAATAAGCGCTTGCACGCAAAGCTGTCAAAGTCATTTCATTTCCTTTTTGATTTAATTTCCTTAAAATTATCAAATAATGATAATAAGTCAATATATATTTTTAATATTTATCGATTTTTGCATAAATATAGATATTTAGGTAAAAAATAAATTTAGGCCTCTATGAAATACAAAAAAAATAGATGAAAAATTAATCCTCAAACCACCCCAAAACCGCCTACTTGAGAAGCTGTATTATCATTTTGTAATATTTAATATATTATTTTAATAAAAATATATTGTTTTTTTATCATTAAATGGTAATATCCACTAAATTAAAGATGTTTAACTTATGAAAGGGAGCAAAGTTGCCAAACATTATCGAAAATATGGACTTATTGCCTGCAAAGAATATTAAGTGGAGTGTTGAGCGTAACGAACAGTTGTTACTCACAACACCAGAACATAGAGGGCCGGTTAAATTTTGGGAAGATTATCCACCATTGGATATTGTTCACTTTTCTCCCATTTATAAACCAAGCAAGTTTTCTCCACCCAAAAGCGTTTATGAAGGCCCAACGCTTCGTTTGGAATGGCAGGACATGAATTTCCGCCAACCTTTCTTTCATAGAAATGCCGATGTGGATGAAATATCATTTCAAATTGCCGGCGAAAGAACTTTAATGACAGAGATGGGCGTTGCCGAAATCCGACCCGGTGATTTTTCGCGAATTCCTGTTGCGGTGGCACATGATAGTTTTGGGCGCAATAGCATCCATTTGCTATTTTATGTTCAGGCCAGTGCCGAAGAATTTGGCACGCCGCGCATTCACGGCGAATATAGAATACCGCCATTTGAAGGCTGGGAGAATAAAGTTGGGGTTGAAATGTTCACTCATTGCCTTGGCTCACCTGAATGCGACATCGCTGTTTCGTTGGCTGATGAAGAAATGACATTGTCCAAAGCTAAGGATGGCGATGAAAAGCTGCGCATCATTACACATAGTGAAGAGAATGGCATTACCGAATGGATGTATAAAACTAAGAAAATTTGGATAGGCAGCACCAAGTTGGATGAGAATTCACCACAAAGCTTTACGCGCCGCCTTGCTGCCGAAGAAATTCAATATCAAGTTGAAGGGGAGCGGGAATTGACCACGCAACGCGGCAAGATGCTGTTAAAAGCTGGTGACTTTGTATCTATCCCATTGGGCTGTGCACATAAAAGTACAACCACTGGCAATAGCCATCACATCACCATTTTAACAACTGAAGAAGCGCCGCGCATTGCTGATGTCACTCGCTCGGCAACTTAAACACAAAATACGATATATATAAGGGAAAATTATGACTTTAATGAAAGCTTTTAGAGCATTAGACGGCGAAAAAACTGGCAAATTGGTGGATATCGAGATCCCCAAAGTCGGTGCCGATGATGTGTTAATTAAGGTGAAATCAGCAGGGTTAGCGCCTGGTGTGTTCAACTTACTACAAGCAGGTATGCTAAAAAACTTGCCGATGACGCTTGGCCATGAAATTGCTGGTGAGGTTGTTGAGACTGGAAGTGATGTTGATAATGTTGTTATAGGTGCGCGGGTTCGGGTTTATTCGAACATGTCATGCGGTACATGTAAATATTGTGCGTCAGACCGAGAACAAATGTGTGACAAAGGTGCGATTGTGGGGTTTGCGGCATTTGGCGACAAACAAACAAAAACATATATAGACCATAAAGATGGTGGTTTTGCGGAGTATATTTGTGTGCCTGCATTTTATGTAGATGAGCTGCCCAAAAATGTGAATTATGATGTGGGCGCAAAAATGACTGACCTTGCAAGTGCAATGCGTTGTCTAAAAGCTGCAGAATTACCAGCAGGATCGACCTTAATTATAATTGCTGCCACTGGCTCAATGGGAACATCTTCCATTAAACTTGCCGAATTTTTTGGGGTGGCACGTTTGGTATTGATTGGTAGATCTTCTGAACGGCTTGAGGCGTTAAGAGGCCTTTCGAAGATACCGATGGATATGATTGCTTTAGATAAACTAGGTGATGATTGGACGGAGAAAAAAGCACTGGCGCAAGCTGTTGCACGGACAACCCGCGGACAAGCTGATGCCATACTCGATTATGGCGCACACGGGCCGGACATGTGGCAAGCTTTAGCGGGCTTGGCAACCAATGGTAGTTTTGTGCATATGGGCGGTAACAGAGCGGTATTGCCAGTTCCGATGATTGGCGTGATGCAGAATTGTTGGCGCATTATTGGCACACGTAACCACACGCGTTCTGATTCTGATTTGGTGTTAAAATTACTGGCTGACGGTAGCTTGAATGTTGATGAATTGATTACTCATAATTTTCCTCTTGCAAAGATAGAGGAAGCCGTTAGCGCCTTACAATCGCGTTCATTACCGATATGGATGGCTGTTATTAACCCTGAATAAGCCGATATATCGCTAAATCATATACTCAGATTGCATCCAAATTTAGAAAGTTATTACATGAAAAATGCACCCGTAATTGACCGTTCACTCACACTTAATATTGTCGCTGACTGGGGGCAAGCCAATTTTCATCGCATTGCCTCTTGGTTAACTCAAGAGTTTTGTGATCGTGCTGGCCCGCAAAGCCGTACGAAAATTTGGAGCATTCGCAATGGTGGTATTGAAGCCATGTATCATGTACATGATGGTGAAGCGCAAGTGTGCATTGTGACGCCAGCTATGATGATGGCCACTGCTTTAGAAGGTAAAGCTGTTTTTGAGGGGCGGCCAATGCCCGGCATGCGCGCTTTGGCACGTATGCCGCAAAATGATACAATGATGATGGCGTTTGACCCGAAGTTAGAAATCAATAATTTTGCTGACTTGCGCGCTAAAAAACCTGCTTTAAAGCTTGCGGTTTCTGAAGATGATGGCACAAGCTTTATTGGCTATGCAACCACCAAATTTATGGAAGCCCATGGGATTAGCAAACAAATTATAGAAAGTTGGGGCGGCGAGTTGATTGAAACGGTTCGCCCCGAACAGAGCTTGGAGTTGGTGAGAACCGGCGAAGCCAATGCGGTTATTCAAGAAGCCGCAATGGCGCCTTGGTGGACGACAATTGTTGAGGCAGGCCAAGTGCGGCCGATAAATGCCGAGCCAGAGGCTTTGGCAAAACTAGAAAAAGAGCTTGGATGGGGGCAGAATGTAATTCGAGCTGGCTTTTGGGCTGGGCTGGATGAGCCGATTAAAAGCTTGGATTTTTCCGACTTTCTTATATTGGTTCGCGATGATATGCCTGATGATGTGGCTCATCTGCTGGCTTGGTGTCTTTGTGAGACCAGTCAGAATATTGAGCAAACTTATCATCATATTCCTGCTGAAAGAAGCCCATTAGGATACCCGTTAGATCCTAAGAAACTGGCAAATACGCCTATCGATTTACACCCTGGCGCCTTGGCATATTACAAAAGCGCAGGACATATATAGTTTGCAATGCTAGATTAAGAAAACAAACATTGGGGGCAAAAATGGATACTGGAATGATTGAAGTGGAAACAAGTGACGGCAAAAAAATGCCCGTCTATCAGGCAAAACCTGCTAAGCCCAATGGCGGGGCAATTGTGGTGTTGCAGGAGATTTTTGGGGTGAACCAAAACATCCGAAACATTTGCGATGGTTTTGCTGAAATGGGTTTTCTGGCTGTGGCGCCTGAATTATTTTGGCGGCAAGAAAGTAATGTGCAGCTTGATCCATCTGAGGATATGGAAAAAGCTAAGTCTTTGATGGCGAGACTTGATCAAAAACTGGCTTTGTCTGACGTTTTAAGCACAGCCACATTTGCTCGCTCTCAAATACCAAAAAATGGCCGTGTGGGCGTTATGGGTTATTGCTTGGGTGGTAAACTAGCCTATTTAGCAGCGGCTACTGGTAAGTTGAATGGATTTATCTCTTATTACGGTACAGGTTTACATGCGGTTTTAAGTGACGATTTACCTTCACATGTTTCTGGCCTTATACATGTCGCGGAAGAAGATTATTTATGTCCTCTCGAAGCGCAACAGAAAATTAGCGCATGTTTTGTTGAAAATGAATTGGTGACTGTTATGTCTTATCCAAATATGGGGCATGCTTTTGCACGTGTGGGCGGCGGTGCGTATGAAGAAGCTTCGGCACAAAGAGCGGACAAAGCCACTGAGAAATTTTTAAGAAAAGAAATTTCTGGATAGGCTAAATAACATTAAGTTATAATGACAATAAGCAAAGCATTGGCAACATTTTTAAGAAAATTGTCGACCGAATTATTCAGGTGAATGACACGCTCATTCAGACTTTCGGAAACAGCTGCAACCTTTTCGGCTGAATCATTGGTGATTTGGATTACATTGGTAATATTTTTGATATTATTTGCAACCACTTCTGCACCTGTTGACGCCTGTGCGACATTTTCGGGGATTTCTTGCGTTGCTGAATTTTGTTGAATTACTGATGAGCCTATTGATGTTGTATAGGCATCAACCTCGGTCATAATTCGGGTGATATCCCAAATGTCCACTACCGCTACCTTCGTTGAGTTTTGTATATCTGTCACTTGAGATGAAATTTCTTCAGTGGCTTTGGCGGTTTGATTTGCTAGGTTTTTAACTTCGGACGCCACAACAACAATCCCTTTGCCCATCTCCCCTGCCCGCGCCGCTTCAATGGTTACATTTAGGGCCAACAAATTTGTTTGCTCCGCAATGTCTTGAATGAGCGAAACAACTTCGCCAATTTTTTGGCTCTTGGTGGCTAGGTTTAAAACTTGGTCATTTGTCTTAGAAATTGTTTCGCTGACTTGTTGCACAATATTACTGCTCTGATCGACCTGCTGAGTTATGTCTCCATTTTGAAATTGTTTATATTTTGTATCAATAATTGACAATGCAATTTCAACAGGTGGTTTAAGCCCCTCTTGATTGTTATGTTGCATGATCGAGTATTGATCGTAAAATCCGTAGCTAATTGACAGCAATAAAGTGCCAATAAGCTGGTTAATTTCGATTTTATGGTGTTAAACATATGTTAGACCTCTCTATATTGTTTAATCATCTTTC
>NVUS02000007.1 GCA_002402005.2 OCS116 cluster bacterium
AGCCAGCATGGGGTTGTGCCACAGAATTGCACAAAATGTTTACCGACTGGAGCTAGGTTGAACATGGTGTAGAAAGTCACCACTTCTAGAACACGGATATAAGCCATATCAAGCATATCGCCGATGTGGCGCAGCGCGGCTTCTGGTATCCAATTGTCATGCTGCTTTTGGGCGAACCAAAGAAGCGGCACAATGGCGCTGGCTTGTTTGCCCTCGGGATACATGGCAATGCGTTTTTGCGCTAAGTCTGCAAAATCTGCATTAAATTCAAAGCTTTCAGGCTGCTCTTTTGCCAAATGACGTGCGCTCATCTGTCCACCTCACCAAATACTATGTCTAACGAACCTAAAATTGCTGACGCATCGGCGAGCAAATGGCCCTTGGTTACAAATTCCATGGCTTGCAAATGGGCAAAACCTGGTGCGCGAATGTGGCAGCGATAAGGTTTATTGCTGCCATCGGCAACGAGATAGACGCCAAATTCGCCTTTTGGCGTTTCAATGGCGGCATAAATTTCGCCGGCCGGTACTTTGACGCCCTCAGTGTGCATTTTAAAATGATGGATCAGCGCTTCCATGCTTTGCTTCATCTCTGCACGTTTGGGCGGGTTGATTTTTTTATTGTCGACAGCCACTGGGCCTGGGCCTTCAGCTTGTAATTTATCGATGCATTGATCCATAATTTTAGCGGCTTCATACATTTCTTGCATGCGTATTAAATAGCGGTCATAGCAATCGCAGTTTTTGCCAACTGGGATTTCGAATTCCATTTCTTCATAACATTCGTAGGGTTGAGATTTGCGCAAATCCCACGGTAGGCCAGAGCCACGTACCATAACACCGGAGAAACCACGGGCTAAGCCATCTTCTAAGCTGACCACGCCGATATCGACATTACGTTGTTTGAAAATTCTGTTGCCGGTTAAAAGATCATCAATGTCTTTGAGGCGTTTGTTAAAGGTTGGTATCCAATCTTTAATGTCCTGCAAAAGCTGTTCTGGTAGATCTTGATGTACGCCGCCAATGCGGAAATAAGCTGCATGCATACGTGCGCCAGAGGCACGTTCGTAAAACACCATCAGCTCTTCACGTAGCTCAAAACCCCAAACCGGCGGGGTGAGCGCGCCAACATCCAAGGCTTGGGTGGTGACGTTGAGGATATGGGCTAAGATACGGCCAATCTCGGAGAATAAGACCCGGATGAGTTGAGCGCGGCGGGGAACTTCAATTTCAAGCAAGCGCTCGGCGGCCAATACAAAGGCATGCTCTTGGTTCATCGGCGCGACATAATCTAAGCGGTCAAAATAAGGCACGGCTTGCATATAGTTTTTATACTCAATAAGCTTTTCGGTGCCGCGATGCAGCAAGCCGATATGCGGATCGACACGTTCGACAATTTCGCCATCTAGCTCTAGCACCAAACGTAAAACGCCATGCGCCGCGGGATGCTGAGGGCCAAAGTTGATGTTGTAATTTTTAATTTGTTTTTCTGCCATAGGATCACTTAAAGCTTACGCTTCACCTCCTTTTTCGGCCTTTTCATCACCCGGAAGGACATAATCTGCACCCTCCCATGGGCTTAAAAAATCGAAATTTCTGAAATCTTGTAATAACTTTACGGGCTCGTAAACCACACGTTTTTGCTCGTCATCATAACGCACTTCAACAAAGCCGGATAATGGGAAATCTTTGCGCAACGGATAGCCTTCGAAACCGTAATCGGTCAGGATGCGGCGCAAATCTGGATGGCCATTGAAGAAAACGCCGTACATATCAAATGCTTCGCGCTCATACCAATTGGCGGCGGGAAACACGTCGACAATCGATGGCACGGGTGTTTCTTCATCTGTGGTGATTTTAATGCGAATGCGGGCGTTTTGCGACATGCTGAGCAGATGATAAACCACTTCGAAACGTTCGGGGCGACTTGGGAAATCCACACCACATAAATCGATGAAACAATTAAAATCCAGCGTTGAGCTATCACGCAAGCGGGTCAGCACTTCGACAATATCGTCACGGCCAACAATGATGGCCAGATCGCCAAAGGCAATTGTGCTGTCTTTCATCAGATCGCCCAAAGCCAGTGAAACCAGCTCGGCTATTTCTTGTAATTTCTCAGACATGCTTTATCCCGCGTCTTTAAAAAAAATCTGGTTAGAGCGAATGCTCCAACACTTATGAAACTAACGTTCCAATGTACCCGTACGTCTAATTTTACGCTGTAACAATAAAATGCCATATACCAAAGCTTCGGCCGTTGGAGGGCAGCCTGGTACATAAACATCGACCGGCACGATGCGATCGCAACCGCGCACTACAGAATATGAATAATGATAATAACCGCCGCCATTGGCGCATGAGCCCATAGAGATCACATAACGTGGCTCGGGCATTTGATCGTAAACTTTGCGCAAAGCTGGCGCCATTTTATTGGTCAGCGTGCCGGCGACAATCATCACATCTGATTGGCGCGGTGAGCCACGTGGGGCAAAGCCAAAACGCTCGACATCGTAGCGTGGCATGGCAGCTTGCATCATTTCGACCGCGCAACAGGCGAGGCCAAATGTCATCCACATAAGTGAACCGGTACGTGCCCAGTTGATGAGATCGTCTGTGGCGGTGACCAAAAAGCCTTTATCGGCCAGTTCGTCTTGGATATCGACATAATAAGGGTCAATCTCGCCAGCTGGACGTGCTGCAATGAGGGTATCTTCTAATTTGGTGGCAGTTTTAGCTTCTAGAACCATTCTAACGCTCCTTTTTTCCAAGCGTAAATATAACCAATGACCAGTTCAGCAAGGAATGTCATCATGGCGAAATAGCCCAATGCGCCGGTTTCGCTAAACGTAACTGCCCATGGGAATAGGAATGCAACCTCGAGGTCGAAAATAATGAATAGGATGGCGATGAGGTAGAAATGCACATCAAACTTAATCCGCGCGTCTTCAAATGGGGCAAAGCCACATTCATAGGGGGATAGTTTTTCGGTATCAGGTTTATTAACAGCAATGACGATGGCAGAAAGCAGTAATGCGCCACCAATAACTGCTGATATCCCTAAAAAAATGACGATTGGTAAATAGTCATTAAGCAAGCTACCCAATTGCATTCACATCACCTCGTGTTTGGCCTATATGCCACCATCTTGACTGATTAGATTATAGCCAGATGGCGTTTAGATTTGAAATCAATTTTTTTATATCTTTGAATGATTCCAAATTGATGTTTAAGGATTAACGCAAATTAACAAAGCTAGCAAGTGAAATTGAGTGAAATAAAGGGGTTATGGCAAACATCAACAAGTTATTTAGTACAGTTATAAACTAGCTTGCGGCGTACAAAGATATGCAAGAAGGATAAGTTTACTAATGATATTTGAAAGATTTGTGAATGGCGAGGATGACGGGACTCGAACCCGCGACCTTCGGCGTGACAGGCCGACACTCTAACCAACTGAGCTACATCCCCATTCACAATGCTCAAAATAAGTGAGCTATAAACCAATACACAAGTTGTGTAAGAATGGTGGGTGATGAGGGGCTCGAACCCCCGACCTACTCGGTGTAAACGAGTTGCTCTTCCAGCTGAGCTAATCACCCGATATTCTTGAGCTGACTTGTTGTCTGCATCGGATGAACAGGTATATAGGACAATGCGAAGAGGTGGTCAATGGCAAAACCAAACAAAATTACATATTTTATTATTTTGCTGTGCATATAATTCTAACGCCTTAGTTACCCACAGATTGCGGTGATTTTGACGCGAAAAATCGAGTTTTAATACATGACTTCAAATCATTAGCGAAAAATTAAGCAAAAAAAAGGAAGCTCGAAAGCTCCCTTTTTAAAATTCTTATAGATATAAGATCTTATTTGCCGTCTACAGCATCTTTAAGAGCTTTACCTGCACGGAATTTAGGCAATTTAGCAGCTGGAATATCAATTGCTTCACCTGTACGTGGGTTACGGCCTTTAGAAGCTTTACGGTTAGAGATATAAAAGCTACCAAAACCAACAAGACGTACTTCATCGCCACCGCTTAGAGAAGCTGTTACAGCTTCGAATAGGGCGTCAACTGCTTTAGCAGCGTCTACTTTAGTTAATTCAGCTTTTTCAGCAACTGCTGATACTAGTTCATTTTTATTCATGATATTACACCATCATAGTTAGTTTACAAAACGATTCGCGTTAAGTCCGCATCTCATATATGGGGCGATAAATTGGTTAAAAAATCAAGCGTTTTATTAACTATTTCCCCGTTTTAAATGAAAATAATTTGGGATAAAGTTAAGCTGAGCCTCAGTTTGAGGCGATATTTGGCATAAAAAAAGGGCAGTAAACACTGCCCTTTTGATTTTATTGCAAAAACTTAAGAAACGCTTAATGCGCTGTAATACCTGATGTTTTTGCGCCATCATTGTCTATTATTTTTGCCGCAGGTTTGTCATCTTCGGTGATGGGTTCTGGTGGTTTTACCAAGGCATGTTTTAGCACGTCACTCATCTTAGAAACTGGGATAATTTCGAGCAAGTTCTTAACATTTTCGGGGATATCCGCCAGATCCTTAGCATTTTGTTCGGGAATCAAAACGGTTTTAATGCCGCCACGTAGGGCTGCAAGCAGTTTTTCCTTCAATCCACCGATCGGAAGAATCGCTCCGCGCAGGGTAATCTCGCCGGTCATGGCGACATCTTTACGCACCGCAATGCCGGTTAAAATGGATGTGATCACCGTGGCCATGCCAACACCGGCGCTTGGGCCATCTTTAGGCGTTGCGCCTTCTGGCACATGCACATGGATGTCATATTCATCAAAGACACTGGTTGGGATGCCAAATTCTAATGAACGTGAACGCACATATGAAGCGGCTGCAGAGATTGATTCTTTCATCACATCTTTAAGATTACCGGTGACTGTCATTTTGCCTTTGCCAAGCATTTTAACGCCCTCAATGGTCAGAATTTCGCCGCCGACGGGTGTCCATGCGAGGCCGGTGACAACACCAACTTGATCTTCTTTTTCGGCCATGCCGTAATGGTATTTTTTAACGCCGGCAAAATCTTCGATATTGCTTGAATCAATCTTGATTGATTCAACATCTTTATCGGTGAGGATTTTTTTGACTGATTTACGGGCTAGATTGGCAATCTCGCGTTTGAGATTACGCACACCGGCTTCTCTTGTATAATAACGTACAAGATCACGGGTGCCTTCTGTGGCCAGTTCAAATTCACCTTTTTTAAGGCCATGATCTTTAACTTGCTCGTCAATTAAATGACGGCTGGCGATTTCGATCTTCTCATCTTCGGTATAACCGCTAATGTGAATCAGCTCCATCCGATCCAGCAATGGGCCGGGGATGTTGGTGCTGTTGGCTGTGGTGACGAACATAACATTTGACAGATCATAATCCACTTCTAGATAGTGATCGGCAAATGTGCCATTTTGTTCTGGATCTAAAACCTCGAGCAAAGCTGATGACGGATCGCCTCTAAAATCATTACCCAATTTATCTATTTCATCGAGCAAGATAAGTGGGTTGGTGGTTTTGAGCTTTTTCATGGTTTGGATGATGCGACCGGGCATTGAGCCAATATAGGTACGCCTGTGGCCACGGATTTCTGATTCGTCGCGTACGCCGCCGAGTGCCACACGCGCAAATTCACGGCCTGTGGCTTTGGCGATAGAGCGGCCTAATGAGGTTTTACCGACACCTGGAGGGCCAACAAGGCACAAGATTGGGCCTTTGAGCTTATTGGTGCGTTTTTGCACAGCTAGATATTCTAGAATCCGGTCTTTGACTTTTTCGAGGCCATAATGATCGGCATCTAGAATTTCGGCAGCTTTTGGTAGATCGGACTTGATGCGGGCTTTTTTGCCCCATGGCAAGGCCACCAACCATTCGAGATAATTGCGCACCACAGCTGATTCGGCAGACATGGGGCTCATTTGTTTGAGTTTTTTGAACTCATTCTCGGCTTTTTCGGCAGCTTCTTTGCTGAATTTGGTTTCTTTGATTTGTTTTTCTAACTCATCGAGCTCATTTTTCTCATCGCCATCACCCAATTCGTTTTGGATGGCTTTCATTTGCTCGTTAAGATAGTATTCGCGCTGAGTTTTTTCCATCTGACGTTTGACACGACCACGGATTTTTTTCTCAACATGTAGCACACTCACCTCATTGTCCATTAGGGACAGGATTTTCTCCATCCGTATAGATAGGTTGGTCAATGTTAGAATTTCTTGTTTTTCGCTCAATTTAATTGACAGGTTAGAGGCAACCGTATCGGCCAATACATCAACATCTTCGATTTGTGAGACGGTGGCGATGGTTTCGACTTGCAATTTTTTATTGAGTTTGACGTAGTTTTCAAAATTATCGACAACTGAACGTGACAAAGCTTGCACTTCGGCATCATCTAGAATCTCAGTCTCTAGCAATTCTGACGTGGCGGTGAAATATTTTTCGCCTTCGACAATGTTTTTAAGTTTAACACGTTGTTTGCCTTCAACCAGCATACGCACCGTGCCATCAGGCAATTTTAGCAATTGCAATATGGTGGCCAAAACGCCGATTTCATAGATATCGTCAACAGAAGGCTCAAGCTCGGCAGGGTCGTGCTGAGTGGCTAGCAAAATTTGCTTATTGTCTTCCATCACTTCTTCAAGCGCATTTACAGATTTTTCGCGCCCGACGAATAATGTTACAATCATATGTGGAAAAAGAACAATATCGCGCAATGGCATAAGCGGCAGAGTGAACTCGCCTTCTAACTTAGTTTTTTGATCTTTTTTAGGGCTGTCTGTCATTTATTTTCCTAATCAATTGGCATTTCGCCCAACGGCACGAAACGCCTTTATGTTTATAAACCGCTACAAGAGCCGGCCTATTAACATAGGTTCTTAAATACGCAATACAAGGGGTTGTTTATTGAGTATAACGTTTTATTTTAACGCCACTCAAGAGTTACTTTTTCATTATGAAAAAATAGTTTTTACAACTGGTTAATATCGTTAAAAATATTAACCAATTGTAAAAAAATAGTGTGATTTATGCTGTGGTTTCAACGTCATCTTGACGTTCAGAATAAATGTATAATGGTTTGGCATTGCCTTCGACCACTTCGCCGCTGATCAGCACCTCTTCAACGCCTTCAATGCTGGGCAACTCAAACATAGTGTCGAGCAAGATATTCTCCATAATGGAGCGTAGGCCACGAGCACCAGTTTTGCGTTCAAACGCCAACTTGGTCACTGCGACGAGCGCATCTTGGTTGAAGGTAAGTTTTACATCTTCCATTTCGAACAGACGTTGATATTGCTTCAACAACGCATTTTTAGGTTCGGTTAGAATTTTAATCAGAGCATCTTCATCGAGATTTTCGAGCGTTGCAATGACCGGCACACGACCAATAAATTCTGGAATTAGACCAAATTTATGCAAATCTTCGGGTTCTAGATCACGTAAGATCTCGCCGGTTTGGCGGTCATCTTCACCTTCGACCGTTGCGCCAAAACCAATAGAGGTTGAGCGGCCACGGGCAGCGATGATTTTTTCTAGGCCAGAAAATGCACCACCAACGATGAACATAATGTTGGTTGTATCGACTTGCAAAAATTCTTGTTGCGGATGCTTACGACCACCTTGTGGGGGAACAGAGGCAACTGTGCCTTCCATAATTTTAAGCAAAGCTTGCTGCACGCCCTCACCCGATACATCACGGGTGATGGATGGATTGTCGGACTTGCGGCTGATTTTATCAACTTCATCGATATAAACAATGCCGCGTTCAGCGCGCTCAACATTATAATCAGCAGCTTGCAATAATTTTAGGATGATGTTTTCAACATCTTCACCTACATAACCGGCTTCGGTTAATGTGGTGGCATCGGCCATTGTGAACGGCACATCAATGATGCGAGCTAGCGTTTGGGCTAGCAATGTTTTGCCACAGCCGGTTGGGCCAACGAGCATGATGTTAGATTTAGCCAATTCAATATCATCGCCATTTTTGCTGGCATGTTCCAAACGTTTATAATGGTTATGAACGGCCACAGCCAATACGCGTTTGGCTTGTGGTTGGCCGATTACATAATCGTCTAACACATCGCAGATATATTGCGGCGTGGGCACGCCATCGGTTTTAACCAGAGCGCTTTTATTTTCTTCGCGAATGATGTCCATACAAAGTTCGACACATTCATCGCAGATAAACACAGTTGGCCCTGCTATTAGCTTGCGCACCTCGTGTTGGCTCTTGCCACAAAAAGAGCAATAAAGGGTATTTTTTGAATCTTTGCCATTACCGACTTTACTCATCTTATCTCCATTTCGTGCCTAATCAATCTATATTAGAGCACTTTTATCATATTGAAAATTATATTTACTTAACAAAATAATTTTTTTCATTTCGCTAAATTTTTTATTTTCTTTAACTTAATCTGCATTATTTACCGGTTCGCGATGATCTACAACTTCATCAATCAGTCCAAATTCTTTGGCTTCTTGGGCGGTCATGAAATTATCGCGTTCAAGCGCTTCTTCGACCACACTGAGTTTTTGGCCGGTATGTTTAACCACCATATCGTTCAAACGACCGCGCATGTCCAAAATTTCTTTGGCGTGGCGTTCGATATCAGCCGCGGCACCTTGGAAACCACCAGAAGGTTGATGCACCATAACACGGGCGTTTGGTAACGCGCGGCGCAAACCGGGCTCACCAGCCATAAGAATATGTGCACCCATAGAGCAAGCTTGCCCCATAACCAATGTGGCTACCGGCGGGCGGATGAATTGCATGGTATCATATATCGCCATGCCCGATGTGACAACGCCACCCGGTGAGTTGATATAGATAGAAATTTCTTTATTGGGGTTCTCAGCTTCTAGGAACAGCAATTGAGCACAAACGATAGATGACATAGCATCTTCGAACGGGCCATTGATGAAAATAATCCGCTCTTTTAGCAAGCGCGAGAAAATATCGTAAGAGCGCTCACCACGGTTGGTTTGCTCAACCACCATTGGCACTAGATTATTTTGAATGTCCATTATATCGCGCATATTTTTTCCCTAAAACTATAGTCTGGCATTTTTAAACCGAAGCATGAATCTATGCCTTATTTTCAAAAATTCAAGTCATTTTTTTGTTAAAACCACTTTAATAGAATTGCGGTGATTCGAGATAGCAAAATCTATACCAATGGTTAATGGCTTGGATAATATTTAACAAACTAAGCCCGATGTCTTAAAACAAAATAAACGCCACATAGATATATGCAGCGTTTATAAAACTTGTGAATAATAAGGATAACTAGCCCTAAATATTAATCGTGATCGTGATCACAATCTGGACCATGTACATGAGCTTCTTCGGCTTCATCTTCATCATCAGCTTTTAGCAATTCTTCACGTGTCACTGTTTTGTCAGTGATGGTTGCCAATTCAAGAATGTAATCAACCACTTTTTCTTCGAACAATGGCGCGCGAATTTGAGCCACAGCTTGTGGGTTGCTTTTGTAATATTCGATGATTTGTTGCTCTTGACCTGGATATTGGCGAACTTGAGCGATCAAAGCTTGATTGACTTCTTCATCAGGAACTTTGATTTCTTTTTGCTCACCCACTTCAGCCAACAATAGGCCTAAGCGTACACGGCGTTCAGCAATGGCTTGATATTCTTTGGTGGCTTCTTCTTCTGTCGTGTCTTCATCTTCAAAAGATTTACCGGCACGTTTCATTTCTTCTTTCACTTGAGCGAAGATCGCATCAAATTCTTGAGATAGAAGTTTTTCTGGAAGTTCAAAATCAACCAATTTTTCTAGCTCGTCAAGCAAAGCGCGTTTTACTTTTTGGCGTGAAGCTTGGTCTAGCTCGCCGCTTAACTGCTCTGTGATGCGTTCACGCAATTGAGCCATATCATCTAGGCCTAATTTTTTAGCGAATTCATCATCAATTTTAGATTCGACAGCGCTTGAAACTTCAAGCACTTTCACTGCAAATTCAGCGTCTTTGCCTTTTAGAGCTTCAGCCGAATAATCATCTGGGAAGGTCACTTTAACCGTGATGTCATCACCGACTTTTGCGTCAACCACTTGCTCTTCAAAACCTGGAATGAATTGGTTTGCACCTAATTCTAGCGGCACATTCTCGGCGCTACCGCCTTCGAAATTTTTGCCGTCAATTGTGCCCACAAAGCTAATTTCAACTTTGTCGCCCATTTTGGCTTTAGAGCCTTTTTTCTTTGGTTTGTAATCTTGGTAGCTTTTGGCTAGATCCGCAATGGCGGCATCGATTTCTTTGTCAGCAACTTTAGCCACCAATTTTTCGACTTTAACTTTTTTAAAGTCTGGAATGTCAAACGCTGGAATCACTTCATAGGTAACATCAAATTTAAGATCGATTGTGCCGGCTAGAATGCCATCAACGTCTTTGTCATCATCTGACAAGTTAATGTCTGGCTGATAAGCTGGGCGTTCTTTGCGTTCTTCTAACGCAGCAGCGCTTTCAGACGTGATAAGCTCTTGCACGATTTCAGACATAGCTGATTTGCCATAAAGCTTTTTAAGGTGGGCAGCTGGAACTTTACCGGGGCGGAAGCCGTTAATTCTAACTTGACCCTTTAATTGTTCTAGTTTTGCATCTAGTTTTGCATTCAAATCTTCTTTTGACACAGTGATTTCTAGTGCGCGCTTTAGACCTTTATTTAGGCTTTCAGTAACCTGCATTATCATATCTTCCGTTTATGCCCCTTAAACATGGGGATACTTAAATTTAATTTTCTGAAATAGTGCTTATCTTTTTGAGGCTCAAGTTGCAAGCTAGAAATCGGTTTTAGGTAAATTTTGCAGAGAAAAAATGCTTTTTTTGCTATTTTAAGCCCTGCCGCACTCATTATACATCATATTGGGCAAAAATATCGGCAAATGGCAATGGTGTGTCCTTGATATATTGCATGGCGATGTTAACGAATGCCCGCGCCAATTCAGAGCGTATCCGATCGTTAGGAAAATAGGCAGCATAGCTATAAGTGAGCTTGGGCAGGAAGGGTTTTGCCACCACATTGCGGCTGGCCCATAACTCGTAGCTGAATGGCTCGAAAATACCAATGCCCAAACCCGCATCAACCATGCCATAAGCCGAAGGTGAGCGCTGGGTCGAATAAAGATTGCGGGTTTTAATGCTATATTTTTTAAACAATTCGCGATGTGATGGCCATACGTGAGAGCCCTCGTCGGCCAATTCGATATAATCTTGGCCTTGTAAATCATCTGGTGTGATGATGTTTTTATGGCTTAGGGGATGGTTTTTGGGCATGACACAAATGTAATCGGCATTGACCAAAATCTCCTCGCTAATGTTGGGCAGCTTAACGATTTTATTGGTGAAGGCTAAATCTATATCATCGGTCTGCAATATATTGAAAATAATATCGGGTGAA
Source organism: OCS116 cluster bacterium (assembly GCA_002402005.2). Classification (GTDB taxonomy): domain Bacteria; phylum Pseudomonadota; class Alphaproteobacteria; order Rhizobiales; family OSC116; genus OCS116. Next base: position 11,443 of record NVUS02000007.1, read on the forward strand.
TGCGCCACCAAAGTGATGCGTGCCTCAGGATAGGATTGGCGAAATAATTTGACAATATTGGGGGCAAAAATGGTGGATAATGCCGGGGTGACGGCGATGCGCAGACCTTCGGAGCGTTCGGTTTTTAATTTGAGCGCATATTGCTCTAAATGGGTGAGCACACCGAAAGTTTTTTCGACCTCTTGAAAGAATTTTAAGCCCTCGGGCGATGGATGTAGGCGGCCTCTGGCACGGATGAATAGAGCAAAGCCGACGGACTGCTCTAGATCGGCAATCAACCGGCTGGCGGAAGGTTGTGATATATACATCACCTTAGCCGCTTCACTTATTGTGCCGTAACGCATGGTATTTTGGAACATTTCTAATTGTCTAATTTGCATAGCACCCCCATTATTTAACTTACTAACAGTATAGCATATATGAATAGGGTAAAGCAATTTTGTGTATTGATAATATGATTTGATTGTGTGTTAATACGCATTATCAAGTGATTAGAGTTGGGGACTATGACAGACATACAAAACATATTGGCGAAATTAATAGGTTTTGATACGGTCTCGCGCCATTCAAACTTGCAGCTGATTGACTATATAAAAAGCTATTTATCAGAGCTTGGGGTTGAAAGCCGCTTTGTTCACAATGATGAGAAAACCAAAGCCAACCTTTATGCCACCATTGGCCCAAATGTTGCCGGCGGGGTGATACTCTCTGGCCATACAGATGTGGTGCCGGTTGACGGCCAAGATTGGACATCTGACCCATTTGAATTGACCCAACGTGACGAAAAATATTTTGGCCGTGGCACCTGCGATATGAAAGGTTTTATTGCAATTTGCTTGGCCGCCGTGCCGGATATGATTGCGGCTAATTTACAGCGCCCGATTCATTTGTGCTTTTCTTATGATGAGGAAACCGGTTGCCAAGGCGCACAGAAAATGGTGCCGATATTGGTGAAAAATCTACCGCCGGTTGAAGCGGTGATTATTGGTGAGCCGACCAGTATGCAGGTCGCCAATTTACACAAAAGTTACAATACGTTGATCACCCGCATCCGCGGTGTTGAAGCCCATTCTAGCAAAACCAATTTGGGTGTGAGTGCCAATTTTGCAGCCGCCAAATTGATTAATTTTTTAAGTGAATTGCTGGATGAATTTAAGCAAAACCCGCAAAAAGATATGGCCAGCCTTGTGCCCAATCACAACACTTTGAATGTCGGCATATTGAATGGTGGTACGGCCAATAATATCATTCCCAATCATTGCGAATTTTTAATGGATTTGCGTACGTTGCCGTTTGATGAACCAGATAAATATATTGACCAATTTAGAAAATTTGCTCAAACTGTTGAAAAGCAAATGCAAAATGACAATCCGGCTTGCCGCATAGAGATTGTGAGAGACGTGATCTCGCCGGGTTTGCAGCCAGAGGTGGGTGGTAGTGCCGAGAAATTGGCGTTGAATTTGACCTCGAGCAACCACGCGGTTGCAGTGTCTTATGGCACAGAGGCAGGGTTGTTTCAGAAAGCTGGATATTCGACCATTATTTGCGGGCCTGGCTCTATTGACCAAGCGCATAAGCCAGATGAATTTATCGAAATTGCGCAATTGAAATTGGGGGCTCTATTTATAGAGAAACTCATAACAAGACTAAAAACATAATAAAAAGAGGGAGAAGACTATGACAATAATGAAAAAAATGCTGACCACGGTCGCCGCGATGAGCATGGTGCTCGGCGCAGGCCTGGCTGAAGCCAATACGCTTAAATTTGCTTTCCAAGGCGATGCACAAAGCCTTGACCCACATGGGTTGAACGAAACATTTACATTGGGCTTTTTGAGCAATGTATATGAAGGGCTGACCTTATTAGATGACAATCTAAAATTACAGCCGGGTTTGGCAACGAGTTGGGAAGTGACATCACCGACCACCATCGTATTTAAATTGCGCGAAGGCGTGAAATTCCACAATGGCAACAGCTTTAATGCTGATGATGTGATTTTCTCGTGGAAACGGACATTGTCTGAAGGCTCTGACCAAAAAGTACGTGGTGGCATGGTTGCGGACATTAAGAAAATTGATGACCTAACTGTTGAAGTGCATACCAAAGGCCCACAACCATTAATGCCAAGTGAATGGGCTTGGATTTACATGATGGACAAAGAATGGGCAGAAGAACATGGTGCGGTGAACGCAGCCAATGTGAAAGAAGAAACTGCCAATGGTTATTCGCTTAATCATTCGAACGGCACAGGCCCATTTGAAGTGGTGAGCCGCCAACCAGATGTAAAAACTGTGTTTAAGCGTTCTGAAAACCATTGGAATACCAATGTTGCCACCAACGTGACTGAAGTGATTTTCACGCCGGTGAAGCAAGCAGCGACACGTACAGCTGCACTAATTTCTGGTGAGTTGGATATGGTTTATCCAATTCCGGTGCAAGATTGGTCTCGTTTGGATAGTGAAGAAGGTGTATCTGCCCTACGTGGTGCAGAAGCCCGTACGATCTTCCTTGGTATGGATCAAATGCGTGATGAATTGCTTTATTCTAACATTAAGGGCAAGAACCCGCTAAAAGACATTCGGGTGCGTAAAGCCTTGGCTCATGCGCTTAACCTTGAAGTGATTAAGAAAAAAATCATGCGCGGTGCCTCTACGCCATCAGGTTTGATGATTGCGCCACAAGTGAACGGCCATAACCAAGCGTTAAATACGCCATATGCTTATGACCCTGAACTGAGTAAGAAATTACTAGCCGAAGCCGGTTATCCTGATGGGTTTGAAATTACCATTGATTGCCCGAATAACCGCTATGTGAATGACGAAAAAATCTGTCAAGCTGCTGCCGCCATGATGGCCAAAGTGGGCATTGATATGAAAGTTTTGGCTCAGCCTAAAGCTAAATATTTCGCCAAAGTGCTTGCGCAAAACAACTATGATACAAGCATGTATCTATTGGGTTGGACGCCGGGTTCAATGGACGTTCATAACGTTTTAGAAGGCTTGCTATCTTGCCAAGACAAAGAAAACAATGTTGGCCTTTATAACTTGGGCAACTATTGTAACGCACGGGTTGATGAGCTAACCAAGCTTATTCAAGTTGAAACTGACGCTGTGAAACGCCAAGCTTATGTGGATGAAGCGATGCAGATTGCCAAAGATGAAGTGGCTTATTTGCCAATCCATCAGCAACCTCTATCGTGGGGTATCAGTGACAAAATCACTGTAAACCAACGTGCTGACAATGCATTTGACTTCCGTTATGTGGTGTTCAAATAGGTTTAAAAACACGGGGTGGCCAAACATTTGACCACCCCATTTAATTTTTAGGGATATGCTGGTGTTTTCTTTTTTGGTGAAGAGATTATTTCAAAGTTTTTTGGTTTTGTTGTCCGTGGCATTCATTGCCTTTGCTCTGTTTAAATTTGTCGGCGATCCGATTAGCAATATGGTGGGGCAAGATACAACCTTGGCTGAACGTGAGAAATTGGCCGAACGGCTGGGCCTAAACGACCCTTTCCCGGTGCAATTTTTTAATTTTATCAAAGGTGCTGCGGTTGGTGATTTTGGCCTTAGCTACCGCCACAAAGTGCCGGTTAGTCAGCTGATTGCGGAACGTGCGCCGGCGACTTTGGAACTGGCCATCATATCCGCCCTACTCTCGGTATTTGTGGGTATACCCATGGGGGTTTATACTGCAATTCGGCGCAAAGGCTTGTTATCGCGTTCGTTTATGACCGTATCTTTGGTCGGCATATCACTGCCGACATTTTTAATTGGCATTCTGTTTATATTCTTATTTGGCGTGATATTGCGCTGGTTGCCAACCTTTGGCCGCGGTGAAGTGGTGCAGATTGGGTTTTGGACCACCGGCCTGTTGACTTGGTCGGGTATAAAATCGCTTATTTTGCCATCGGTGACTTTGGCTTTGTTTCAGATGACGTTGATTATGCGCTTGGTGCGCACCGAAATGCTGGAAGTTTTGACCACTGATTATATTAAATTCGCCCGCGCAAGAGGGCTGAAAGAAAATGCCGTGAATTTTGGCCATGCGCTGAAAAATACGCTGATACCAGTGATTACGATTATTGGGTTGCAACTTGGTTTGGTGATGGCGTTTGCGATCATTACCGAAACAGTGTTCCAATGGCCGGGCATGGGCATGTTGTTCATTCAAGCCATTGAGGAAGTGGATGTGCCGGTGATGGCGGCTTATTTGATGATGATTAGTTTGGTATTTGTGGCGATTAATTTGGCGGTTGATATATTATATGCGTTTGTTGACCCGCGCCTGACCATTGACGGAGGCTCGAAACATGGCTGATCGCAAAATGAAGAGCAATTCCAAATGGGTGCAATTTTTTAACGGCGATTTATGGTATGATTTTACCCGCTCGCCGGTGGCCATTGTGTCATTTATAACCACAATCGGTTGTTTGTTTTTGGCAGCCTCCGCACAATGGGTTGCGCCATTTGATATATTTGATTTGGCAACTTTAGAGCTGATGGACGCTGACTTACCGCCGCCATGGGCTGATGAATATGGTGAAGATAAATTCTTTTTAGGTACGGATGACCAAGGTCGGGACATTTGGTCGGGCATATTATATGGCGCGCAAATCTCGGTATTTGTGGGTTTTGCCTCGGTGATTATTTCGGCCATTGTTGGTGTGGCGCTTGGCTTACTTGCCGGTTATGCTGGCGGGCGAATTGATAGTTTTATCATGCGGGTGGCTGACATTCAGCTGTCTTTCCCGGCGATTTTGATTGCTTTGTTGATTGATGGCGTGATGCGCGGCTTGTTGCCGCGTGAATTGCATGATGAATTGGCCATATATGTGCTGATTTTTGCCATCTCGATATCCGGTTGGGTGCAATATGCGCGTACCATTCGCGGTAGTGTGATGGTTGAAAAGCATAAAGAATATGTGCAAGCCGGGCAAGTGATTGGCCTGCCCTCGCGCATCATTGCGGTTAAACATATATTACCCAATGTTTTGAACCCATTATTTGTGATTGGCACGATACATTTGGCGACGGCCATCATCACCGAAGCGACGTTGAGCTTTTTGGGGGTTGGCATGTCGCCGACCACACCATCTTTGGGCACGTTGATTCGGATTGGTAATGAATATCTGCTGTCGGGCGAATGGTGGATTACCTTATTCCCCGGCTTGGCGTTGGTGATTTTGGTATTGAGTGTGAATATTTTTGGTGATTGGTTGCGTGATGCGCTCAACCCGAAATTGAGGTAGATTATGGCTTTGTTAGATGTAAAAAATATCTCGATTGGTTTCCCCAGCCGGCACGGCATGTTTGTGGCGGTGAAGGATGTGAGCTTAAGTGTTGAACCGGGTGAAATTTTGGGCGTAGTGGGCGAAAGCGGCGCCGGCAAATCGACCATTGGCAACGCCATCATTGCGCTGCTTGAGCCACCGGGAGAAGTGATTAAAGGCGAAGTCTATTTAAATGGCGCGCGGATTGATAATTTATCGGCTGAAGAAAAGCGTTTGATACGCGGCAAAAAAATTGGCATGATTTTCCAAGACCCGCAAACCTCGTTAGATCCGCTCAAAACCATTCGGCAGCAGCTGGTCGAAACCATTGACTTGCATTTGCGGCTTGGCCGCAAAGGTTCTGAGAAACGTGCGCTTGAGCTGCTTGAACAAGTGGGCATTCCAGACCCTGTGACACGTATGCAGCATTACCCGCATCAATTTTCGGGTGGTATGCGGCAACGGGTGGTGATTGCGCTGGCCTTATGTGGTGAGCCGGAACTAATCATTGCTGATGAACCAACAACCGCGTTGGATGTATCGGTACAAAAACAAATATTGGATTTGATGCGTAAATTATGCGTTGATAAAAATGTTGGGATGATTTTGGTAACCCATGATATGGGGGTGATTGCCGAAGTGGCTGACCGTGTGGCGGTGATGTATAATAGCCAGCTGATGGAAATTGGCGAAACGGCGCAGATTATTGGCAACCCGCAGCATGAATATACCAAAAGCTTGATCAGCGCCATTCCACGGCCTGACAAAAAAGTAAGACGTTTCCCGCTGGTGACTTATATTGAAGATGTGGTCGAGCAAAAAGACGAGTTTGATGTTTCGACTCATTGGCTGGGCCAAAGCCGCGAGTTTGATATGAAAGTGGCGGACGACGGCACGATATTGCAGCTCGAAGATTTGGGCATGCGGTTTCAGATCACCAACAGCCTCTTCAAAAGCAAGCGCCGTTATTTAGACGCGGTGAAGGATGTGAATTTTAGCATCAAAGAAGGCGAGACATTTGGCATTGTTGGCGAAAGCGGCAGCGGCAAATCGACCATTGCCCGCATGGTGACTGGGCTTTACACGCCTTATAAAGGCAAGGTGAACTTTTTGGGCAAAGAGATTAGCGCCATTAGCCACACGCCGGAAGTTTTGCCATATCGTCGTCAAATGCAAATGGTATTTCAAGACCCATTCTCGTCACTCAATGCACGCATGCGGGTGTTGGACATTGTGGCCGAACCGATTCTGTTTCATAAGCTCGCAGAATCGAAGGCTGAGGCCGAACATATTGTAATGGATTTATTAAAACTTGTTGGCATGTCGGATGATGCTTATGCCAAATATCCACATCAATTTTCGGGCGGGCAGAGGCAACGCATTTCGATTGCGCGGGCATTGGCAACGCGGCCACGGTTTTTGATTTGTGATGAGCCGACATCGGCATTGGATGTATCTGTTCAAGCGCAAATACTGAATTTACTCAAAGATTTACAGGAAGAGCTCAATCTTACCATGATGTTTATCAGCCATGATTTACCGGTGATTAGACAGATGTGTGACCGTGTGGCGGTGATGCAACATGGGCAGGTTTTGGAATTGGCGGAAACTGAAAATCTATTTGAGAATCCGCAACATGAATATAGTCAACATCTGCTTAGCTTAATGCCGCGTTTGGACATGTTGCAAGCATAATAATTTTTTAGAGGGAAGCCATGACTGAGGCAATTTTACTACGCAATGGCAAAATATTTAACGGCAAAAAAATGCTGGATGGCGTTCAATCTGTATTGATTGAAAATGGCAAAATTAGCCAAATTGGCAATGATGATATATTCGCCGGTTTCACTGGCCAAAGCCATGACATGAGTGGCAAAACCATCCTGCCCGGATTGGTCGATTGCCATGTGCATTTATGTTATACGGCATCAGGCGACCCGCGGGCGGATGAAGCCAAGATGGGGCATTCGCAGCTAACGTTGACCGCACTGACAAATGCACAAGCCACTTTAAAAGGTGGTGTGACTGCAGTGCGCGATTGCGGCGGGCGCGACTATATGGAATTTGGTGTGCGAGACGCGATTAACAGCGGCAAATTTGACGGCCCGACTATATATGCATCTGGCAAAATCATCTGCATGACGGGCGGACATGGGCACATTCATGGGCGCGTGGCCGATGGGGTTGATGAAGTGCGTAAAGCCGTGCGTGAGCAAATTTTAGCCGGATCTGACTTGATTAAAATTATGGCCACTGGCGGCGTGATGACGCCGGGGGTGAACCCAGAGGATGCACATTATAATGCCGAGGAGATGGCATCGGGCGTGCATGAAGCGCACCGGTTTCACAAACGCACAGCCAGCCATGCCCAAGGCACAGAAGGCATTTTAAACGCAGTGAATGCCGGTATTGACAGCATTGAACATGGCATATTTTTAAACCAAGAATGCATTGACAAAATGCTGGCGGCTGGCACTTATGTTGTGCCAACATTTGCGGCTTTGCACAATATTCTGGCCAATGCCGAGAATGCGGATGGGCCCAAAATTCCGGCGTTTATCATTGAAAAATGCCTGCGGGTGGCCGAAGCGCATAAACTATCAATGAAGTTATTTTATGCCGCCAGCGGCAAGATTGCCATGGGCACAGATGCCGGCACACCACATAATAGACATGGCAAGAATGCAGATGAATTGCGCTTAATGTGCGCC
>NVUS02000070.1 GCA_002402005.2 OCS116 cluster bacterium
AAAAAAGGTGGTGAGGGGCTGGAGATTATTTACGGCTATGCCGCCACGCCATTTGGCCGGACGATTATTATGACCACGCAGATTGAGGGTCAGCTAAAATCCGGTGTGTGTGGGGTTGGTTTCGTAGACGAATCGGATAAGTTGGCGTTTGATGACATGCAGAAACGCTGGCCGCATGCGCGGTATGTGCATGATGATGACGCGATAGCGGCAGATGCCGAAACTATATTCGCGCCCGAAAAATGGGCGGCGGACAAACCGATGACCATCATACTTATTGGGTCAGATTTTGATGTGCAAATCTGGCGAACATTGCTAAAAATTCCGATGGGCAAGGCCGTATCTTATGGCGACATTGCGTTGCATTTGGGCAAGAAAAAGGGTGCATCACGCGCCGTTGGCAGTGCGGTTGGCCGCAACCCGATCTCGTTTTTAGTGCCGTGCCACAGGGTGCTGCGAGCCAACGGTGAATTGGGCGGCTACCATTGGGGTATAAGCCGCAAACGGGCGCTTATTGGGTGGGAAAATAGGTTCTGAGTGAGAATTTAGCACCAATATATGGAATAACCGTACACTTCCCGCTCAAAAAACTCATGTGTTTTTTGAGCCAGCCGGACTGGAGGCCGCCACTTATGTGGCGCACTCGTGTAGGCCTGAGCAAAGCGAAGAATAGCCGTGAACGAAATAAAGCAGACTTCCAGAGCTTAGGCAGGATGCCGCCGGGCGATAGCTGAAAAGTTGTGATGTAGAAAGTTTGCGTCGAATTTGTAACCGCTGAACCTGCATTTACCGTTGCAAAGACATTAAGAAAGCTAGCTGTCCTGCCGACACTCGGGTACTTCATTTTTACGTTTGGCTTCGCCTCTCTGTTGACACTTGCACCACAGGCATTCCCTTCGGTCCGTGCGCTCCATACGCTTCGCGTACTGCGCTAGCCGACCGCGCGTCAGGCGGCAGCGGCTTCGAACGGCCGCTGTCGCACTCACTGAATCGCAGGGATTCTCTAGTCTAGCTTTTTAACGCTGTGGACGCTGCCGTCTTCGTTCAGCACATAGATCATCGGGATGCCGGTGCCGAGGTTGAGGCTGGTAATTTCTTCTTTCGAGATGCTTTCGATCTGCATGATGAGTGCGCGTAGTGAATTGCCGTGGGCCGCGACGATGACGTTTTCGCCGGCTTTGTAGCGGGGCAGGATGTCACTGTTAAAATACGGCAGAACACGATCGGCAGTGCCTTTTAGGCTTTCGCCACCTGGAGGAGGTGTGTCGAATGAACGGCGCCAAATATGCACTTGCTCATCACCCCATTTTTTGCGGGCATCATCTTTGTTGAGGCCGGTAAGATCGCCATAATCGCGCTCGTTAAGGCGTTGATCTTCAATGGTTTCTAGGTCTTCTTGGCCAAGAACTTTAAGGATGATTTTTAGGGTTTTTTGGGCGCGCATTAGTTTTGAGGTGAAAGCCACATCAAATTTAATATTTTCAGCTTTGATTTTTTCGCCGGCTGCATTGGCTTCTTCGATGCCAAGCTCGGTTAAATCAACGTCTTTCCACCCGGTGAAAAGATTTTTTAAATTCCATTCGCTTTGTCCGTGGCGGACAAGAACCATTACATTGCTCATATGAGTCTCCATTTGTTTAACAGGTTAAATGTCTTCTATGCCCAATACGTCAAACATCGTGAATAGGCCAGGCCCACGGCCTACCACTTTGCTTATATCTTTGTCGCCACCAGTTGCGCCCCAAATGGCGGCTTTTAATGCGCCATTGGCAAACATTGAGCGGTCATTGGCTTTGTGCGTTAGCTCGATGCGCTCATCATGCCCAGCAAAAATAACGCTATGCTCGCCAATCACTGTGCCGCCACGCAAGGTGGCAAAACCAATATCGCCGACAGGGCGCACGCCAGTAATGCCGTCACGGCTACGAATCGAGCGTTCTGCAAGGTCGATCCCGCGGCCATCGGCGGCGGATTGACCTAGCATTAAAGCGGTGCCAGATGGTGAATCTATTTTGTTGCGGTGATGCATTTCGACCACTTCAATGTCGAAATCTTCGCCCAAAGCGGCGGCGGTTTTTTTAACCATCGCCATTAACAAGTTAATGCCCAAACTCATATTGCCAGATTTGATGATGGTGGCATGCACGGCAGCGGCTTCTATTTGCGCGTCCTGCTCTTCGGAAAAACCGGTTGAGCCGATGACGTGAGTGATGCGCAATTGCGCGGCCAATTCGGCAAAAAATACTGAGGCTGAGGGAATGGTAAAATCGAGCACCACATCGGCATTGGTGAACAATTCGAGCGCATCGCTACTGACTGCAATGTCCAATCTGCCAACACCAGCCAATTCGCCAATATCTTGGCCAATAAATTCGCTGCCTTCAGGCTCGATGCCGCCAATCACAACGCAATGTTTGGCTTCGTGCGCCACGCGGGTTAAGGTGCGGCCCATACGGCCACCGGCGCCCATGATTGCTATTTTAATGTCTGCCATATTTACCTCTAATCAACATTATTCATTTTTGTGGCAATTGCCGTTGCACAATCTAGCGCGCTTATATTTGTTGTATTGACTGTAAAATCATAGTCTATATTTTGGTGTACGCGGTGATTTTGCTCAATCGCCGTGCCGATTTTGCGGTCGCCACGGCTTTTTTCTCGGCGCTTTAACGTATCTTCATCACAAAATACACCAACATATATAACTCTATATGATTTAAGCAATATTTTCCATAATTGCAATTCTTCATTTCCGTTAATAATGTCATCAACGATTATTTTTAGTCCCATTTGGGCCAAATTTGCCGTGCATTGGCGGTAGGCATCGTTAACCTGTTTGCCATAAGCGCCGGCGGTGACGCGATAAGCTTGTGAGCCATCGGCCAATTGGGACTGTTGCCAGTAAAAACCATCTTTAGCGGATTCACCAACCCAATCATTGGTTTTTTCCGGCATCATGCCCAAAAATTTATCGATGCCGATGTGCAGATAATTGTCCTCAAGCAAATCTTGCAAAGCCTTGACGATGGAAGTTTTGCCCGTGCTGCTTGCGCCATTTAAGAAGATAATATC
>NVUS02000071.1 GCA_002402005.2 OCS116 cluster bacterium
CAGAAACGCGATTTTACTTTGCCAAAAATCTTCCAAATAAAACTCCACCGCCTCATTGGCGCGCGCCAAACGCTTGGCCGATTGCGCCACCGCATCGCTATTTAACGGCGCATTTTGCGCTAGAAAATTACGGATCTGCACCCGTTCAAACTTTTCATTCTGGTTAGAGACATCATCATACCATAACTGCTTATGCCGGCTTAAATAATCACGCAAATCCGTGCGCTCAAATGTTAGAAACGGGCGCACAATATCCACAGAACGCCCATTAACATCACGCTGCATGGTAGCTGCAATGCCACTAAGCCCGCTTAAGCCAGCGCCACGTTTGAGGCGCATTAAAAAAGTTTCTGCATTGTCTTCCAAATTATGCGCGACAAATAATTTATTTATGTGATGTGCAACGCAAAATTCACCCATCAATTGATAGCGGGCATCGCGGGCTTTTTCTTGGATGGCTGTGGTTGGCATTTCATCAAATTGCCACTCTAAAACATGATGCTCAATGCCTAAATCTTTACACCATTGCCCAACTTGTGCCGCCTCAATTGCAGCATCCGCACGCAATTTATGATCGACCGTTAAGGCGATGATTTTTAACGTAATGTCAGATTGTTGCCGGTAATGATGCAGCGCCAATAGCAGAGCCATACTGTCACCACCGCCCGAAGCCGCCACGGCAATGGGCGCATCATCCGGGTCGATAATCGGCATCAAAACATTTTGAATTTTCTGATCAAGATCATCTGGCACAGTCATACAAACTTATAGCCCCATAAACGCTTTACAAGCAAGCATGCTCTTTTTGCTTGGCTTTGGCCATGCCGGACAATTGTGGGTGCGATTGCGAATAACGCCGATCGACCTCATAATAAGCGGCACAGGCATCAGATTTATTGCCGAGCAATAACAAGCTTGCGGCTAATTTATATAAATTGTCCGGGGCTTTTGCGCCTTTTTTATTACTGCGATAACCTTGGTAGAAAACCCGCGCTGCTGCATTGTAATTTTTGCGTTTATAATAGCTTTCGCCCAACCAAAAATAAGCATTCGAAAGCAATGATGATTGGCGATAATATTGAATGAATTGATTAAACTTACGTTCGGCAAGCACATAATAGGCATCATCAAAATAACCTTTGGCCTCGTTAAATGCCATAATGTCGGGCGCTTGGTTGCCCAAACCGCCGGCAATGCTGGCCGAGGCGCGTAGCTCATCCGAAGCCGCTTCTGGCAAAGCCGTTGCGGCATAGGCTTGGGCTTCGGGTTTTTCTATCGGTGGTTGATTGCGCAAAGCTTGCGGCACAGTGTCTAATTCTTGCTGACCCTCTGGCAAAGGTGCGGCTTGGGCTAATTTTTGCATTGGCATTTGCTTAACCGCCAAAGGCGCGGCGTCAGAATAAGGATTTTCGAGTGGCCGTTGCAAAACCTGACCATCGGCCAATTGCTGCGTGGCAAGATTTTGCATCAGCTTATCTTCATATTGCTGCAACCGCGCGCGCAATGTATTTAACTCGCGCTCAACTTGTTGAATGCGGTTCAGTGCCTCGACATCTTGGGTCGAAATTTGTTGAACATTGGTTTGCATATTCTCAATTTCATTGTGCATTTTCAGCACGCTTTGAGAATCAAAAGCCTGTGCCATGTGCGGCACAAACATATAAGCCGCGATAATGGCGACAGAAAATGCTTTGGGTAATTTACAATATGGCTTTAACAAAGGTAACATTTTAAACTCGAGATAATTCAGCCTCTAAATTCATACAGATTTGGGGCAGAAATAGGGCAGATGTTTGTCCAACCCATTTCCGCCCCACAATGTGCTAATTATGCAACAGTTTATTTGCTTGTCACGACCGTAACAGAACGTCTGTTTTGACTCCAACATGAGATGTTATCACATAGTGAAATTGGGCGTTCTTTGCCATATGAAAGCGTGGTGATGGCACCGGCAAAGCCTAAAGACGCCATGTAATTTTTAACACTGGCTGCACGTCTTGCGCCCAAGGCAATGTTATATTGGCGTGTGCCGCGCTCATCAGCATGGCCTTCAATTTGAATGGCGGTTACATTATATTGCACCAACCATGCATATTGTTTACTCAGCAAGGCTTTGCCAGATTCATTCACATCCGTTTGGTTGGTTTCAAACAACACGCTGTCGCCAATAATTTGCTGGAACTCGGCCAATGTGCCGGGTTCGGCGCTAATGCCATTGCCCACAACACCGGCAGCGTCCTGACCCAAATCTTTTTGCGTCGCACAAGCGGTTAGGCCAAATGCCATGCCGGCAATCATTAAATATTTTGCTAAATTTGATTTCATGTTTTTCTCCAACATTTCGATTCTTAATTCTTATAACATATTTTATTCATTATTTCTTTGGCTTAATAACCGGCGCTTATTTGCTTCACTGGCCAAGCGGTGACCATGCCGGGTCTGATGCAAAGCCATTGGTGCGCAATTGCCGCTCGTTACGGCCAGTAATGTCCACTGTCCAAATAGACGGGCCGCCATTGGCACCGCGGGTTTCGCGGAAGAACATCAATACCCGGCCATTGGGTGACCATGTTGGGCCTTCATTATGATAACCGCCGGCCAAAATACGTTCACCAGTGCCATCAACCTTCATCACACCGATTAAAAACTGTCCACCAACCAATTTGGTAAAGGCTATTAAATCACCACGTGGCGACCATACGGGGGTCGAATAACTACCACCACCCACACTGACACGCCGCACATTGCTGCCATCGGCATTCATAATGTAAAGCTGTTGTTTGCCATCGCGGTCGGATTCAAACACAATTGAATTGCCATCGGGCGAATAAGACGCCGAGGTATCCAGCGATGCACCATTGGTGATGCGGGTCATATTTTTATTGCGCAAATCCATGATATAAAGGTTGGCGTTAGCGCCATTTTGCAGGCTCATCACCACTTTATTGCCATCGGGTGAAAAACGCGGCGCAAAACTCATACCGGGAAAGTTGCCGACCAATTCACGTTGCGCAGTATCGACATTAATCAGCATCACTTTGGGCTGGCCACTGGCGTAAGAAATATAAGTCACTTCTTGGCGTTTGGGGCTAAAGCGTGGCGACAGAACAATATCATTGCCACCGGTTAAAAACTTATTGTTAAAACCATCTTGATCCATAATGGCCAAACGTTTAATGCGTCTATTCTTAGGGCCAGTTTCGGAAATATAAACGATACGGCTATCAAAATAGCCTTTCTCGCCAGTTAAACGTTCGTAAATCGTATCTGATATTTGATGCGCCAATTTGCGCCAGTTGCGCGGTTGCGCCGAATATTGCAAGCCAACAATCTGCTGCTCGGACAGAACATCCCAAAGGCGCAGCTCAGCTGCAATATTGCCATTTGACTGCATCACAATGCGGCCGGTTATCAAGGCTTTTGCGCCAGTGGGTCGCCAATTGGCAAAGTTAGGTTTTTGGTTAGCAGGGCGATTGGTTTCTAAAAATACGTTTTGGTCGAGCGGTAAAAATAGGCCACTATTGCGCAAATCATTACTGACAATGGCCGCTACATTTTGCCCCAAGCCAACTTCTTTGCCGTTAGAGCCGGAGAAATTCTCGACCGCCAAGACCAACGGGTCAACATTGCCTTGGTCAATCTTAACCTCGACCAATGCCCAAACAGGGGTGATGGCGCTCATCATAAAGGCACATAAAACCAGTAATTTGCTCATATTTTTAATCATAAAACACCTATTCATTTTCACGCCACTATCTAACTAATTTATCTATATAAGCTTAATTTGCTCAAAATATGGCAC
>NVUS02000072.1 GCA_002402005.2 OCS116 cluster bacterium
CTGATATCTTCACCAAGATATTTAAGCTTGCCGCCACATTTATTACAGGCTTCTGCAACATTTAAAATAGGTGGAATGATTTGTTCATCGCGGGGCAAGTGTTCTGGCAGGGGTTTGCGTGATGGTTTGGATTTAGACGTTTTTATGGGATCAGCTTCAACAACTGAATGTTCGGCATCCGCAATCTCTTCGCTCTCAAGCACCAATTCTAATTGATCGAGTGTTTCTGAACGCGTTCCAAACCGATGACGATTTTGGCTAGAGAGTTGATGTTTTAACTTCTCGATCATGAGGTCTTTATCATGAAGTTCAGCATCTAAGTCATCAGTTACGGCGTCTAAATCATTCACCATAGCCTTCAATTTCGAGGCTTCATTCGGCAATGGTTTTGAGCGTTTAATCATGCATATTTTATAGCATAAACCACCTAATGTTTGAATGATAAACTAAATGATATACCCCTAAATATAGTGGTGTCGAGCCATTATATATGCAGGATTGTATGTCTGCATTAAACCAATTGGCGTTTAAAATTGACCCACCCAATGGAATGACAGATTATGTTTTATAGCCTAATATTATCCGACAGATAATGGTTGCCAGCTCCGTTGTGGTGCGCGCCAATCGATACCTTCTAAAAGCATGGATAGCTGCGCCGTGGTTAAACTCGCTTTACCCGTCTTAGCGCTAGGCCAAACAAATCGACCTTGCTCCAAACGTTTTGAGAATAAACATGCGCCTTGGCCATCCCACCAGATGATTTTAACCAAATCACCGCGACGGCCTCTAAATATAAATAAATGACCTGAATAGGCGTTTTGCTTTAAAATATTCTCAGCCAATGCCGACAAGCCAACAAAGCCTTTACGCATATCTGTTACACCTGCGGCAAGCCAAATCTTAGTATTACTAGGAACGGGGATCATAATTTGCCTTTTAATACCGACAAGGCTTCGGTCAATAAATCACCATCACAACGTAATTGAGTACCACAAGGGAAACAAATCTCAAAACTACCCTTTATCGGATATGGCGGCCTCTGAACCACCAGTGGCAAGGCTTGAACCATTACGGGCAACAGGCTTGTCTGGAACGATCTCCAAAGGTAAAAATAGAGGGCCTGATAAATTAACATTGTATCATGGATCACGGCGCCATCTGAACAGTAAATTGGCATTTACATCATGAAGACGGGAAAAGGCAGAATTTGAAAGACCTGAATTTAAAAACTCCGTAACAAAGTTCCGCTTAAAATCATCACTCCAACGACGTCGAGGCGCTCTTTTGACCATAGATAGTGTCCGCCAACACAGCCATAATTGCACATCAGATAATTCTTACAAGGCGGTCGTCACCAGACGTTTACCTTGCTTGTCTATTTTTTGCGGCTGTTTGATCTTTAAGTAACGCACGCCTTGCGCTTAGCAAATCACCAAGTTCTTCAATGGTTTGATCTTTGTTCAGTGTATATTTGGGTTTCATTAAAGAGGAAAACTTAGCCAACATGAGAGCATCTGCTTTATCGGTTTTAGCCAATTTACCCATAGCGTCACCAAAATGTTTTGTTTGGCGAGGGTTAACCAATGAGAATGACACTGATTACTCATCAATATAATGTTGTAGGCCTTGATGATAAATGCCAGTAGACACAAACACTATGCTCACCGCATTTAAATAGTTAAACCAATGAAACAGCGCTTTATAACCGTTAAAGTCATTGGTGAATTGTTTAGATTTACCTTCTGGATATGTCGCAGCATCCAGAACTTTTTTAGATATGTCAACACCGATATAGCAGGTAACCTCACTTGTAATTGGCTCATTTTGTGATATACTTTTAGTCATCTTTTCTTTGTCCTATGCTTGTCATTCGCGCCTTAAAGCGCAAGTATCAGTTCAGACCTATAAAGAAAGAACAGGGATGATCAAGCTCCTTTTCGGTTCAAAAAAACCAGCGGCACCACGATCCGATCCCTGACATTGCTAGTCAGGTGGCCACCTGACTAGCAACAGTTCAATATACCATATCAAACTCAATTAGTATAAGACAAGCGGCACAATACCAGAACACGACCAATTTAAACAATGTGCTACAAATTGCAAGTGAAAGACTGATTTTCAATTTCGTGCAAAGTAAAAATCTTCCAATTTTTTCAAATCAATATTTTCACGTTTTTCTGATAGAGCAACTCTCCCTGCTTGCATTAAATATACATGATCAGCGATTTTCAAAGCTTGATTTGTGTTTTGTTCAACCAGCACAATTGTTAGTTTATCTTCTTTTAATTCCCTAAAAATAGAAAAAATCTCATGGGTCATAACTGGAGAAAGTCCAAGTGAAGGCTCGTCGATTAAACAAATTTTGGGCTCCTCCATTAATCCACGCCCAATTGCCAACATTTGAGCCTCACCACCTGACAAAGTACTCGATATCTGATTGCGTCTTTCCTTCAAGCGAGGAAATAAGTTAAAAACATTTTCTTTGTTATTTTCTAAAGATTTACGTGAATTTTTAGGATAAGCTCCCATAATCAAATTTTCTTCTACGCTCAAATCTCCAAACAACAATCGGCCTTCAGGTATCAATACCAAGCCTTCATTAATACGTTGCCATGTTTCTGCATTTAGGCAGCTCTCATTCCGTAGCAAAACATCACCAGACATTGGAGTTATTAACCCCATAATCGTTTTCAGGAGGGTGCTCTTACCCGCCCCATTGGGTCCTACAATGGTGGTGGTTTTACCCCCTTCAAATTTCAAAGACAAATCCCAAAACACTTCCATCGCGCCGTAACCTGCGCTCAAATTCATGACCTCAAGCATTTTCTTCTCCAGTATAACTTCTTATAACCTCGGGATTTCTAAACGTTTCATCAGGCGTCCCTTCGGCAATCACCTTCCCAAAATTCAACACTACAATCCGATCACAAAGGTTCGAAATGGTTTCAATATCATGCTCAATCACAATCATTGATAAGTTAAATTGCTTGCGAATTTTTTTCAATGTTTCCATAAACAACTTTTTGCCAGTCGTCTCCAGACCAGCAAGAACCTCGTCCAACATCAGCAAACTAGGCTCGGTTGCGAGAGCCTTAGCAACCTCCAAAGCTTTGCGTTCGGTCAGAGCTAATTCTGTTGCGGCATCACTTTCGGATTTATGAAGTAAATTTACTGAATCCAGAATCTCACTAATTCTTTGTTGATCGACTTTTTTATCAGGTCGGCCAAAACGTTGAGAAACCATAAGGTTTTCGCGAACCGTGAGCTCGTGCATTGGTTGAGGTATTTGAAATGTTCGCCCAATTCCAAATTTAACCCGTTTATGCATTGATGACTTTAGAATGTCATGACCATCATATGTAACTTCACCTGATGTGGGACGAACATTGCCACTAAAAACATTAAAACTTGTCGTCTTTCCAGCTCCATTTGGTCCAACCAGACCCAACACTTCCTGCTCACGCACTTCAAAACTTACATTTTGAAGGGCTTTTACGCCACCAAAGTTTAAACTCAAATTTTTAACTTTCAACATGTTGAGCATCTCCTTTTTTACTAAATCGCTTAAACATGTTTGTAATTATTGGAAGCAGTCCAGACGGGCTTAATAAAATCATACCGCCAAGCAGCGCTCCCAAAATGAGTTGATGCCCCTGTGGCAAAAGAGATTTGAAAACCAATTGGTCAGCAAGGTAAATAAATAAAGCCCCCAAAACTGGACCAGAAAGGGTTCTATAACCACCAAAAATAGCGGCTACGATAGGAATAACCGTCCATTCCCCAGAAAATGCATATTCAGGGTCAAGAAAATTGATAAAATGAGCATTAAAAGCGCCGACGCAACCTGTAATAAAAGCCGAAACAACAAGCATAATCGCTTTTAATTGCGTTGCAGGAACCCCGACAATACGCGTGGCTAATTCTGAATCATGCATGGCTTTGAGCGCCAACCCATAGGTGCTTCTTCGAATCAAATGGTAAACAACGAGCGCAAGACTAACGATATTTAGAATGACAATATAGCCGCCTAACTTTGTGCCAAAATCAAAGCCCATAAACACTGGCAAATTAGGTATACTTAGCAATCCAGCGGCGCCACCTGTAATACTCGTCATCTCAGTTGCTAGAATCATAAAAATATGAGCATAAGCAAGAATGGCTAGGGCAAAATACGGGCCATGAAGCCGCAGAGCTGGCATCATAAAGACAGAAGCCAAACTTGCACCAAAACCCGCTATAATCATGGCAAGAAAGACAGGAACATTATAATCCATTGTCAGAACTGCTGATGTATATGCCCCAACACCAAAAAATGCGGCATGGCCAAAACTAACCATTCCACCAAGATTACCCAACAGAGCCCAAGCTAAGGCAATGCCAGCAATAATGAGCGCTGTGGCGATCATCCCCATCAAATAATCATTCCCAGAAAATAAAAAAGGCACGATGATGTACATAACAATAGCAAGGGGTGCAAAAATTCGAAAATTAGACATTAGTGTATCCTCTTGTTACCAAATAAGCCTGAAGGCAGCACAATTAAAACGACAAGAAAAATGCCCATACTCGCTAATTCGGAAAGAGACGATTGGAAAAAGGTTGCCGTCAAACTTTCAATAATAGCAATAAGGAAAGCCCCAACAAGCACACCTGGAATCGACCCCATACCGGCCAAAACAGTGATTATAAATGCCTTAATCGTTAGACCATGGCCTATGGGAGGGTGGATTACCGACGTCGTATATAACATACAACCAGCCAATGTAGCTAAAATACCGGCAACGCCCCAAGACCACATCTCGGCTTGTTTTGGGTTCATGCCCATCAATTTTGCGGCATCAAGGTTTGACGACACAGCGCGAATGGCACGCCCATGCCAAGTATGGTTTAACCACCAATACAAACCACCAAGCGACAACACGCCAACAACAAAAGCCAATAGTTCACTTCGCATGCTAAATAGGGTATCGCCAATAACAACACCTTCAAAAAACCACTCGGTAGATGTCGAATAGATATTTGCAGAAAATACCATCAATAAACTATTGGTGAGAATAATCCCCAACCCAAACGTCAAAATCAAAGAGTTTAACTCTCGGTCTTTTTTGATATGATTGGTTAAAAAATAGGTTAATAAAGCAGCGGAGACAACCACCGCCATTGCAATAGGTAAGGCCAAAAGCGGGTTGAGCCCTAGCTTTGATTCTGTAGCATAAGCGACATATGCAGCAAGAAGAACCAATTCTCCATGCGCAAGGTTAATCACCTTCATTGTGCCAAAAATCAAAGCCAATCCAACGGCAACGAGCGCGTAAAAACCGCCTGATAATAATCCCGTATATATAGCTTGAAGTGTTAGTTCCAACATTTACATTGTCTCCAAAATGCCCGGACATTAAATCCGGGCAAAGTTATTATTGAGCATATTAATTCCAAGGCGTACCTGGGAACGCCTTGTCACTTGTTTTGGCGCTTAAAGGCCAAACAATTTCAATTTTGCCCGTTCTATGTTGACCGACACGTTGAACAAATTCTGGATTGTCTCCATTTTCATCAAAACGTACACGACCTGCTAAAGTCATTTGATCGGTTTTCCTCAACTCTTCAGAGATTGTTTTGAGGTTAACTTCACCTTTTGAATGCGCAGCGATGATCGCCTCTCCCAAGAGCAAAGTTTGTACATAACCAAACTGCTCTAGATAACTTGGTTCGTTGTCAAATTCAGCTGTATAGGCGGTGTGAAACACTTTTTGTTCTGACGTGGTGAAGGCTACAGGAAATGGAAGCATAGATGTTCCATACACATTCTCCATCAAAGTCGGAAATTCAGTCGCCATTTTACCTGTTGCTAGGGACCAAATACCAATCATCGCCTTAACCTTAGGCTTTAACAATTTGGCAGCACGTAAAATACCAATATAATCTGTTTCATACCCGACCATGAGGATGGCTTCTGACTTATCTTGCAACTTCACTTTGTTAATGATCGATTTGAAATCTTTCGTATGACCATCAAATTCGTGCTTAATTATTGTCACACCACCTTCAGTTAATCCCTTTTCAACAAATTCAGCTGTTTTAACCGTAGCTTCTTTATTGGAGTATAAAATTGAAACTTTCTTCAATCCCATATCACTAATCAGTCCTATGATCGCTTTGCCGTAACCAGCTGTATTATTAATGCGGAAGAACCCTTCATGACCACGTTTAGAAAGCGGCCCAGCAACACCGCCGAAAGTAATATAAACACGATTAGCTTTATGTGCAGCTTCTGATGCAGGTCCAATAATTCCAGAAGAATACCCACCTGTAAATGCAATAACACCTTGGCTCACTAGTTTTTCAACGGCACTAACCGCTTTAGCTGGAGAACTTTCGTCATCAATAGTTTTCACTTCAAAGGAATGCTGGCCATTATATTTTTCATTCAAAACTTTAACCGCAGACAAAATGCCACGGTGAGACCCTGTACCAACACGAGCAAGTTTCCCACTTAAAGGCGTGTGTTCACCAAGTAAAAAATTTTCAGCAAATGCAGGCACTGAGACCAGATTTAGAGAGAGTCCTAGTGCAACAGCAGACAGACTCTTGATAATATGTTTGTTCATTCTCACCTCTTTTAATTTGAAATTCCCAATTTTTAAAAGTAAGCCCAACCTAAGCACCCTCATGCACGGAAAAAGCGTCCTTTCCAAAGGCTATAGTTTTAGAAACTTAATGTCAATACATAGAATTAAATTCCGCATTGCGAAACAATAACAATTTTAATTATCAATAAACACTAATTAGCAATCTTAAATTTCATTATTGAGCTTAGTAAAATATTTGTTCCATTGCAAAACACAAAAATCCCTGTATCATTGTTAAAACTATTTCCCTCCATTTTAGAGAGCTTCAAATGCACAAAGTCGTTGATAGTCCCCGAATAAAAAGCGAAGTAAAAGATCGAAAATTTGTCGAGGCGTTAGCGCGCGGTTTAGATGTCTTACGTGCTTTTGGCCAACGTGGTGGCGTATTAGGCAATCAGGAAATAGCAGCGATAACTAATTTACCAAAACCAACAGTCTCACGGCTAACATATACATTAACTCAATTGGGTTACCTCAATTATTCAAAACGACTTGAAAAATACGAACTTGGTTCCAGTGTTCTAGCATTGGGATACGCATACACCTCGAATTTACGTATTCGCCAGATCGCGCAGCCCTACATGGTTGAAATGGCTAAAGAACACTCAGTTTCTATTGGTTTAGCGACCAGAGAAGGCCTCTCAATGATCTTTGTGGAATACTGCCGAGGAGAAGGAGTTCAATCCTTACGAGTCGATGTCGGCAGCAGACTTCCTATGGCCTCCAGCGCAATTGGTCGGGCTTTTTTGGCGGGCTTAGACGAACAGGAGAGATCCGTATACATCCCCTTACTTAAAAAATTATACACAGAAGATGAGTGGCCTAAGATTGAGAAAGGCATAGAAAAAGCCGTCATAGATTATGCCCAAAAAGGACATACTGAATCTTTTGGCGAATGGGACCGAAATGTGAACACAGTTTCAGTACCTATGAAACTTGCTGATGAGAATATTGTTTCATTAAGTTGCGGCGGGCCTTCCTACATGTTGTCACCTGAAAAGCTTCGCGAAGAGCTAGGCCCCAGACTCATTCATGTTGCCCGTGATGTTATGAGCAGTAACATTTAGAAATAACAATTTTAAAAATCGAATCCGACTTGAATTCGGCGCAAATAAGACTAATTAACGCCGAACAAATCTACCAATATACTGTTCACTTGCCCTAAACCAACAGTTTGGCACGGGCTTTAAGTTCATTTTTTAATATTTTACCCGTAGAACTCGCTGGCAATACATGCAAAATAATAATCCGTGAAGGTCTCTTGTACGCTGTAAGAAGCGTTTTACAATATGCTTTTAATTCGTCTTCACTTAAAATCGTGCCTTCTTGCACCTGCACATAAGCGATGACATCTTCATCACCGTCAATTGGAACGCCAACAACGGCTGACTGAATGATATTTTCATGTGCGTTTAAAACGGCTTCAACCTCTGCAGGATAAACATTGAACCCTGATCTAACGATCATCTCCTTTGTACGTCCAACAATGTCTACATTTCCATATTCATCCTGTGAAGCAAGGTCTTGTGTATTGAACCACCCCGCATCGTTAAGAACTTCTTTTGTAGCCTCAGGTTTGCGAAAATAACCTTTCATGACATTTGGACCTTTGACCCATAGCTCTCCTATCTCACCCTGATCTACTTGTGATCCATTTTCTCTGACCAGTTTTATTTCAACCCCAGGTATAGGCCTTGCGACCGAACAATTATTAAGATTCTCATTGAATCGTGCCTGACACACTGTCGGGCTCGTTTCAGTCAATCCATATCCATTGTGCAAGGGTAATTTAAAAAAATTCTCGGTTACATCTTTTGTTTCTTTATCTAATGACGCGCCACCAACTGACATATAGCGTAAGCTTAGATCCTTAGCATTTATATTTTCTGCTTTTAAACGCTGGATTAATGCTGAATACATCGGCGGCACGCCTTGCAGAACAGTCATTTTTTCGTTTACGAGTATATTTAAGCACTTCTGAGGGTTAAAGCGAGGTTCCAGATAAATAGTGGAGCCAGCAAATAAGCTACCTAAACAAGTCGACGCTAACCCGAATATATGAGAGATAGGTAGGACAGCATAGACTTTGTCTTTAATATTGAGACCG
Organism: OCS116 cluster bacterium; assembly: GCA_002402005.2. Taxonomy (GTDB): domain Bacteria; phylum Pseudomonadota; class Alphaproteobacteria; order Rhizobiales; family OSC116; genus OCS116. The sequence goes on from NVUS02000072.1 coordinate 8,737, forward strand.
CGTAATGCTCCAGAAACGGTCGCGATAAAGGCAATATTGCCATGCGTCAACATAACACCTTTTGGATGTCCCGTCGTGCCGGATGTATAAATCATCACACAAACTTGATCTTTTCCTTCTTTAGAAACCGCATGCGCTTCTGGCCGCGCGCCCAATCTAGCTTTATATGAGAAGCTACCAAGGAGAGGGTCAAGAGCATCCTTGGCTCCGTGATGCTTGCCATAGGCTTTTGCTTCTGGCGAAACCCCACTCATAAATAGCAAATGGCTAGGGTCGCAATCTTCATAAATCCTATCGAGTTCATCTATAGACATTCGCGCATTAATCATAGCGATCCAGATATTAAGATCACTCGCAGCAATTAAGAATGCCACCGCAGTGCAACAATTTTCAAGAATCATCATCACTCGATCGCCTTCATGAACTTCATGGTCGAACAAATGTTTTTTTGCCGCTAAAATTGCCTTTCCAAGTTGACTATATGTCCATGATCGTCCCTCTTCCATAAGTACAGTTTTATCAGGATGCTTTTCGATCAGTTCCCAAATCCTATTGCCTATTCTATCTGGAATCTCGTTTAAAAGTTCATGAGCTGGTCGCCCCATAACTATTTCATCGCCACCGATCATCAAATTCTCTTTCAGTCTATTATAATTAAAAGCACACAGATCCAAAAATGGACACTCTAAAAATAGTATAAACACCAGCAGAGCAATATGTAAATGAAAATTAATTTTGCACAGCAAAATTAAATATTAAACTTAAATCAATTTTATTAGATAAATTACATATATTTACATAATTGGAGGTATTTACCTTAATTTTTGAAATAAAATTTCAATATCGAGCTTGCTTTTTCAAATTTAATATTTATCATGAAACTTAATTTCGCAGAGCAAAACATAATACGTTAATGGAGATTATCATGTCTAATGCCTATATTTTTGATGGCGGTCGTTCAGCTTTTGGTCGCTACGGTGGCGCCCTGTCTTCAATAAGACCAGATGATCTACTCGCCCATGTTATCAAAATAGTTACACAACGTAGTGGTTTTTCACTTAATGATTACGAAGATATAATTGCTGGATGCACAAACCAAGCTGGCGAGGACAGCCGTAATGTTGCACGGTTTGCCGGTTTATTAGCTGGCCTTCCAATAGAAACAGGCGGAATTACCGTCAATAGGCTTTGTGGGTCTAGCCTTGCTGCCACACTTGATGCAGCGCGTTGTGCAAAAACCAATGAGGGCGATCTATTTATCGCCTGTGGTGTTGAAGTCATGAGCCGCGCGCCTCTAGTGATCTCAAAATCAACAACTGCCTTTGACCGCAACCAAGCCATTGCAGATTCGACAATGGGCGCAAGGTTTAGCAACCCTCGTCACCTTGAATCGTTTGGGGCGCACTCTATGCCAGAAACCGCCGATAACATCGCTTCAGACCTAAACATCACACGGGCAGAAAGCGACCTCTTTGCGGCAGCATCTCAAGAAAAGTATGAAAAAGCAAAAAATGATGGTTTCTTTAAAGGCGAGATCATCCCGATTATAGTCTCGCAGGGAAGAAAAAGACCTGCCTTAACGGTTGATGCAGATGAACATCCGCGTCCACAGACTAATATTGAAACTCTGCAAAAACTAAAACCACTTTTTGCAGACGGTGTTGTGACTGCGGGCAATGCATCAGGTATTAATGATGGGGCCTCTGTCCTAATTATCGGAAATGATAAACTTGCTGAAAAACGCGGTATTAAACCACGGGCGCGCATTCTAGCGGGCGCCATCGCTGGGGTTGACCCGCGAGTTATGGGGTTAGGCCCAGTGCCAGCAACACAAAAAGCATTGGAACGTGCGGGGCTGACATTAAATGATATGGACGTTATGGAATTCAACGAAGCTTTTGCGACCCAAGCCCTTGGATGTCTCAAACAACTCGGAATTTCTTATAATGACTCTCGCGTAAACCCAAATGGTGGCGCGATCGCAATCGGCCATCCACTTGGAGCAAGTGGCGCACGTATTATAATGGGTACACTCAGAGAGTTAGAAAGAACTGGCGGGCGTTATGGCCTTGCCACTATGTGTATTGGAATTGGCCAAGGCATCGCCACTGTTATTGAACGCGTTTAAAGAAAGGCATAAACATGCAAACAGTCACTTATGAATTGAACGAAGATATCGGCGTTATCCGCATCAACAATCCTCCTGTAAATGCATTATCTCAAAATGTTCGCAGCGGTTTATTGCAATGCCTTGAGATTGCTCAAAACGACGCTTCAAAAGCGATTATAGTTTATTGTGAAGGGCGCACTTTCATTGCAGGAGCAGAAATATCTGAATTTGATAAACCACCTCTCCTTCCTACTTTACCCGAAGTATTGGCTATGTTTGAAAAGTCAAACAAGCTCGTCATCGCCGCCATTCATGGTAGTGCGCTTGGGGGCGGGTTTGAAACCGCACTTGCCTGCCATTATAGGTGTGCAGTTAAAACCGCAAAAGTCGGTTTTCCCGAAGTTAAGCTGGGCCTCATACCTGGCGCGGGAGGCACACAAAGAACACCTAGATTGTGTGGAGTTGAAGCAGCCCTAAACTTAATGACCAATGGCGCACCCATTTCGGCACTAAAAGCGTTTGATCTTGGCCTTATCGATAAAATCATTGAAAATGAAAACCTGCTA
>NVUS02000073.1 GCA_002402005.2 OCS116 cluster bacterium
CACTTCGGCAGCGCATAAGCCTGCGGGTTTTTCGACCAATACGGCTTTGCCGGCGCGCATTGCCAATATCGCCAGATTGGCGTGCCATGGGTGCGGGGTGGAAACATAGATGGCATCAATTTCAGGGTCGGCGACCAAAGCTTCGTAGGTTTCATAGCGTTTGTCGGTGGCAATGTTATAGTCATCGCCAAAGGTGGCGCGTCTTTCGGCCGAGCGGCTGCCAATGGCAATCAGCTCGCCAGAAGTGGCCTCTTTTAACCCGTCGGCAAAATTATGGGCGATGCCGCCAGGGCCGATAATGCCCCATTTGGTTGTGGTCATGATATCCCTCCATCATATGTTTGAACTTGCAACAAGAGATCAGAACTAGATTTTTGTCAAATTTGAATCTGCTATTTGGATATAGCTAAATTCACATATCAATTTTCGATATATTACTTTTGCTATATCCACTCGTCAAATCAGAATTTGACATGATATCACTTTACTTAATAACATTGGCTCGAATGAATGACTAGAACCGTTCCAAGACTTGGAGTGGTGATTTATTCATTTGTAAAACGACAAAAATTTATATTATTTCAGGGAGGAAATAATGAAAAAATCAATGAAAACATGGCTAAAAGGTGTGTCTATACTTGCTGTGGCAAGTGTTAGCTTAGCCTCTGCCAGCATGGCAAGTGCTGAAGAAGTTACCATTTGGTGCTGGGACCCTAATTTTAACGTAAAAATTATGCAAGAAGCTGCGGATCGTTATACCAAAGCGCACCCAGACGTTACCTTTAACATTGTTGATTTTGCCAAATCTGATGTTGAGCAAAAATTGCAAGTGGCTTTGGCTTCCGGCGCAACAGACGTATTGCCTGACATTGTATTGATTGAGGATTATTTCTCTCAAAGATATTTGCAAGCTTTCCCTGGTTCATTTGCTGAAATTGGCGCGGTTGTGGATCACTCGGTTTTTGCTCCGTATAAAGTTGAGCTGATGACAGTTGATGGTAAAGTATATGGCATGCCATTTGACTCTGGCGTTGCAGGTTTATTTTACCGCACCGATTATTTAGCTGAAGCGGGCTTTAGTTCTGCTGATATGCAAAACATCACTTGGGATCGTTATTTAGAAATTGGCCAAGTTGTGTTTGATAAAACCGGCCATAAAATGATGGGTCTTGACCCTAATGATGCTGGTTTAACCCGCATTATGATGCAATCTGGCGGCCAATGGTATTTTGACAAATCTGGCCAAGAGCTTAACATTATTGGCAATGAGGCTTTGGCCAAATCATTAGAAGTTCAGCAAAAATTACAACAGAGCAATATGTATAAACCAACTGCGGGTTGGGCTGAATATGTGGGCTCATTCACTTCTGGCGAAACGGCATCTGTGGTGTCTGGCGTGTGGATGATCGGCACTGTGAAATCTCAAGCTGATCAATCTGGTAAATGGGGCGTTGCACCTGTGCCGCGCTTGGATATGGAAGGCAGTAAAAATGCCTCTAACCTTGGTGGGTCTAGCTGGTATGTATTAGAAACATCGGATGAAAAAGATGTATCGATTGCATTCTTAGATGAAATTTATGCTAAAGATCTTGGTTTTTATCAGACCATTTTGCAAGACCGGGGTGCGGTGGGTTCATTAATGGCTTCACGTGATGGCGATGCCTATCAAACGCCAGATCCATTCTTTAACAATGAGCCTGTTTGGCAGAATTTCTCCAAATGGTTGGGCGAAATTCCTGCGGTTAATTATGGTGTTTATACGCCAGAAGCTGACAGTGCAGTGGTGGCTTTATTGCCAGCGATTAAAGATGGCATGCCTATTGATGAAGCTTTAAAAGCCATTGATGCGCAAGTGCGTAGCCAAACACAATAAGTTCTTCCCGAAGGAGAAGGCATTGATTGCCTTCTCCTTTTAAATTTTGGCTTTTGTGTAAAGCCAATGCGGAACAATATTAATTTGAGAAACATTATGTCATCAAAACGTGCCGAACAATTGGGCCGCTATAAAAACATCACCGGTTGGATGTTTGTTACACCAGCCTTGGTGCTGATGGGTATATTTATGATATATCCAATCTTGTGGTCGTTATGGATGTCGTTCCAAACCGGCAAAGGCGTCAGAACCAAATTTGGTGGGTTTGACAATATAGTCAGACTGGCCAATGACCCGATATTTTTAAAAGCTCTGTTCAACACCATGACATTTTTGGCCATTCAAGTGCCAATTATGATATTTTTAGCCATCATCATGGCGTCATTGCTCAACAAATCTAATTTATGGGCGCGTGGGTGGTTTCGAACCGCCATCTTTTTGCCTTGTGTCACCTCGCTTGTGGCTTATTCTATTCTGTTTAAATCGATGTTTGGCATTGATGGCGTGGTCAACCAAACGCTGATGTTTATTGGCATTGTTGATGACCCGATTGGCTGGTTAACCGATCCATTTTGGGCGAAAACTCTGATCATCATCTCGATTACGTGGCGCTGGACTGGGTATAATATGATTTTCTATCTATCTGCGATGCAAAATATTGACGCATCGATTTATGAAGCGGCGCGTATTGATGGTATATCCGCGTGGCGGCGGTTAATCTCGCTGACCATTCCGATGATGAAACCGGTTATTTTATTCACCACAGTCACCTCGACCATTGGCACATTGCAATTGTTTGATGAAGTTAACAATCTGACCCAAGGTGGGCCATCGGATTCAACTTTGACCTTGTCGCTTTATATCTTTAACCTGACCTTTAAATTCATGCCAAGCTATGGTTATGCGGCCACCGTATCTTATGTGATTGTATTCATTGTGGTGATATTGGCCTTTCTGCAATTTAGAGTTTCGAGGGATCGTAAATGATGAAAAATATTTTTATAAGATTCAGTTTTGCCGACCTCTTCACCTATTTATTCCTCGCGGTTATGGCGTTTTTATCGATTTTTCCGTTTATATGGATGGTGATTGGCGCGACTAACAATTCGATCGACATCACCAAGGGCAAAATTAGTTTTGGCGACCAATTGTGGGTTAACATTGCCAGTTTTTTTGAGCAAGTTGATGTCGGGTTGATCTTTTGGAATTCATCCAAAATCACCATCATCACCTGTGTGCTGACCCTTGGCATCTCGTCGGTGGCGGGCTATGGGTTTGAAGTATTTCGCTCCAAACCACGCGAGCGGCTTTACACTATGGTTTTGTTAACATTGATGATACCATTTGCGGCTTTGATGATACCGTTATTTATATCGATCGCTAAAGCCGGGTTGATCAATACCCATGCAGCGATTATTTTGCCGGGGCTGGCTTCGGCTTTTATCATTTTCTACTTTCGCCAATGCACCAAGGCTTTTCCGCCGGAATTGCGTGATGCGGCTAAAGTGGATGGGCTTAAGGAATGGCAGATATTTTTATATATCTATTTACCGGTGATGAAGTCGACCTATGCGGCGGCGTTTATCATCGTATTCATGGCCAGTTGGAACAATTATCTATGGCCATTGATTGTGCTGCAATCGAATGAGTTGAAAACCATCACATTGGTGATTTCATCATTGGCATCAGCTTATTATCCCGATTATGGTGTGGTGATGGTTGGCACTATATTTGCCACGATACCGACTTTGGCAATCTTTTTCCTCATGCAGCGCCAATTTGTGCAAGGCATGCTGGGTGCAGTTAAATAATTTGAATTTTGAGGTTAGAATGCATAATTTAGTGAAATATAATCAATCTTGGACGTTTCATCTGGGGTTTCGTGATGAATTGGTTGCGGGTTTTGTGGCTGGCGAAAATGTGACTTTGCCGCACAATGCGGTGGATTTGCCATATAATTATTTTGATGAGGCGGATTATCAAAAACCGTTCACTTATCAGAAAATAATTGTTTGGGATCCTGCATTTGAAGGCAAAGAGGTTAGCCTGATATTTGATGGTGTGATGGCCGATAGTGTTGTCTATTTAAATGGCACGCAAATTGGCGCGCATGCGGATGGTTATACGCCATTTGAAATACGGTTGACGGGCAAACTGAACCAAGGCGAAAACTTGTTGACGGTTAAAATTGACGGTAGCGAAAACCCTGACATTCCGCCATTTGGTGACCGTATTGATTATTTGACTTATGCGGGTATTTACCGTGATGTTTGGTTGAAAGTGGTTGACCCGATTTCGATTGCCAACATTAAAATTGAAACTGCCAATGAGTTAACGGATGCAAAATCGGTATCAGTGCGTTGTGATTTATACAATCCGCAGGATTTGGCCGTTGCTGGCATTGTTAAGGTGCAGTTGAGTGATGTTGACGGCAATTTCATTTCAGAAACAGAAGGAAAAATCACATCTAACTCTGCGGTGGTTTCATTCTCTGGCCTTGCTGACCTGTCGTTGTGGGATGTTGAAA
>NVUS02000074.1 GCA_002402005.2 OCS116 cluster bacterium
CTGTCTTTATCTTGCGCTTTGAGCCCTTCGGCCATTTGCAACATAAGCTGCGTAAAACCTTTGGTTGCCACTTGTAGTAAAACTGCATCTTTATTTTTATAATGTCTGTAAAGCGCGGTGTGGCTAATGCCAATCTCATCGGCCAAATGCCGCATGGTGAGTTTTTTGCCGCCTTCGGCTTGCACAATGGCAAACGCAATATTCACCGCATTCTGTTTCACATCACCTTTATGATAACTCATAATTTCATCAATTTCATTTTAGAATGACTGTAATTTACTATTGTATTTGCAAACGATTCAAATTACAAATAAGCCAAATAACTTAACAAATACCCAGACCAAACAATTTCTATGGAGAATATTATGATCGGCGTTGGCGAAACATTACCTGAATTCAGCCTTGTAGGCGTAAAACCTGGCTTTAACTTACCAGAAGAAGGCGGCAAAGACGCTTTTGAAGAGCTTACAAATGCAAGCTTTGCTGGCAAATGGAAAGTTATCTATTTCTACCCAAAAGATTTTACCTTTGTATGCCCAACTGAAATTGTAGCTTTCGCTGCATTGAACGATGATTTTGATGCCCGCGATGCTGTCGTCATCGGCGGCTCTACAGATAACGAATTCTGTAAGCTAGCTTGGCGTCGTGATCACGCTGATCTTAACAAGCTAAACCAGTGGAGCTTCGCTGACAATGGCGGCGTATTTATGGATGCTTTGGGCATTCGTGATGCCGGTGCTAACGTAGCCCTACGTGCTACATTCATCGTTGATCCTGAAAATGTAGTTCAACATATCAGCGTTAACCCACTATCCGTTGGCCGTAACCCAGAAGAAACTTTGCGCATTCTAGATGCCATCCAAACTGGCGTTAACTGTGGTTGTAACCGCGAAGTCGGCGGCGAAGTTCTTTAGCAACTGCCAAACATAATATTAAAAGCCTCCTCTTTCATTACAGGAGGCTTTTTTCTTTTGAGGGAAAGAAAAACATGTCAGAAAACAACCACCCATTCGTAAAATACGCACGCTACCACCCCGACATGCCAAATGGCGCAGAAGCCACAACCAAGGCTTTTTACCAGCACATGAATAAACGCCGCACAGTGCGCCATTATTCCCCCGAGCCAGTCTCCCGCGCCATCATCGAAAATTGCATAAAGACCGCCGGCACCGCCCCCTCAGGCGCCCACCAACAACCTTGGCATTTTTGCGCCATCTCAAACCCTCAAGCCAAACAGACCATCCGCCAAGCCGCCGAAAAAGAAGAACAAGAATTCTACGCCACAAAAGCCAGCCCCGAATGGCTAAAAGCCCTAGAGCCCCTAGGCACAGATACCAACAAACAATTCATCGAAACCGCTCCCTGGGTCATTGCCATCTTCGCCAAAAAATACGGCATTGATGCGCAAGGCAACAAAGTAAAACACTATTATTTCAACGAATCCGTCGGCCTAGCCACCGGCATGCTCATCACCGCATTGCACAATGTCGGCCTCTCCACCCTAACTCACACCCCCAGCCCGATGGGCTTTTTAAACGAACTTTGCAACCGCCCCAAAAACGAAAAACCCTACATGCTCCTCATAGTCGGCTATCCCGAAGACCAATGCCAAGTCCCCGACATAGAACGCCTACCCCTTGACAAAATCAGCAACTTCATCGAATAAATGCAACCTCCCGCATCCACACAACGTGCCATTCAGTGAGCGCGACAGCGGCCGTTCGAAGCCGCTGCCGACGAACGCGCGGTCAGCTAGCGTAGTACGCGAAGCGTATGAAGCGCACGCAAGAGTCAACAGAGAGCGTAGCGAACGTATAAATGAAGTACCCGAGTATCGGCAGTATAGCTAACTTTTTTAGTGTCTTTACAGCGACAACCACAGGTTCACACGCAACGCCCCTGCACAAACCATCCACATCACAACCTTTCAGACAGCATCCGGCCGAACACGCACTCACTGATATGTATGGGAGTTTTGGAAACAAGGGGTAGATAGAAATTCAGAGTTGGTTTATGATGAATCAACATAAAAACGCGGAGTAAAACATGGCAGATCAACCACATTTATACCTAGTAGACGGTTCTTCATTTATATTCCGCGCCTACCACGCCTTACCGCCGCTAACCCGCAAATCAGACGGCACACCCATCGGCGCTGTATCCGGCTTCTGCAACATGCTGTGGAAATTAATCCAACAAGCCCGCACCCCAGAAGGCCCCAGCCATTTGGCGGTTATATTCGATGCCAAAGGCAAAACCTTCCGCAACGATATTTATGAACAATATAAGGCCCACAGACCCCCCGCACCCGAAGATCTAGTGCCCCAATTTCCCATCATCAAAGAGCTCGTGCGCGCCTTCCACGTCCCTTCCATCGAAAAAGTCGGTTTCGAGGCCGATGACATCATGGCCACCTACGCCCGCGAGGCGGTTGAAGCCGGCATGAAAGTCACCCTCGTCACCTCCGATAAGGACATGATGCAGTTGATCAATGATGATGTCGATATGCTAGACACCATGAAAAACAAGGTCATTTCCTACGACGAAGTGATGGAAAAGTTCGGCGTTCACCCCAACCGCGTCATCGACATTCAGGCATTGGCCGGCGACAGCGCCGACAACGTGCCCGGCGTGCCCGGCATCGGCGTCAAAACCGCCGCCCTACTCATCAATGAATATGGCGATCTAGATACATTGTTAAAGCGCGCCAGCGAAGTGAAACAAAACAAACGCCGCGAAAACCTCATCGAATTTGCCGACCTAGCCCGCGTCAGCCGCACCTTGGTCACGCTCAAGCAAGATGTCGAAATGGACGAAAAAGTCCAAGATTTCAAACTGGCCTATCCCGACATTAACGAGCTGCTCAACCACTTACAAGAGCTTGGCCTTAACTCGGCAGTCAAACGCATTGCCAATGCCCATGATGCCGATATACCAGCAGCAGAAACACCACAAGCCGATACGCCAGCACCTATATCATCTAATGACCACACTCCGGCAAACCTTGCGGCATTCCGCCAGCAAAAACTTGCCTCTTTATTGGTCATTCCCGATGAATATCAAAGCATCACCAAACTAGACAAACTCACCGAATATATGGCAAAAGTCTATGACAAAGGCCAAGTCAGCTTTGATCTGGAGACCGACAGCCTCAATCCAATGGTTGCCAATATTGCCGGCATTTGCCTGTCTACCGAGGCCGGCGAAGGCGTTTACATCCCCGTCGCGCACAAAATCAAAACCGAAAAATTAGACCTATTCGCCGAAGAAGCCAGTGAAGAAAATGTCGAACAAATCGAGTTTAAAATCGCCTTAAAAATCATCGGCGAAATGCTCGAAGATGAGTCAATTCTAAAAATCGGTCAAAACTTAAAATACGACATTAGCGTGCTTAAAAAATACGACATCAACCTCAAAAGCTTCCATGATACCATGCTCATTTCGGCCGCTTTAGACACCGGCCGCACCAATCACGGCATGGACGCGCTGGCCGAATATCATTTTGACCACAAA
>NVUS02000075.1 GCA_002402005.2 OCS116 cluster bacterium
CCACGCACATAAAGTTTGCGCAAAATCATGATGGCTTGTTTGCAATTGGCTTTGCGGCCCTCGACCAATAATTTATTGCCACGGGTCGCCAAATCGACATCTAAGCGTGATTCAATGATTGCCAAGTGTAGATTATTCTGACCATATAGCTGCGCCGCGAGGCTATTGTCATCAAATATAATGGTATCCGAATAAGTATTATGCGATTTTTTGTGACCAGCAGGTTTACTATTTGATGTTTTGCTCAAGGGGGCTCCGCTTTTAAGTTTTGATTGTAGATTAGGCACTAACTGTAACAGGTTTATGAAATTGTGAAAGTGAAACTGAGATATTAATCGACTATTTTGCCTTTCAGTGCAAAATTGCCGAGGCTTTCAATATATACCGGCAATATTTGGCCGATCAACTCGGTTGGTGCATCGACATATATTGGTTGTAGATAAGGCGATTTGCCGATCAATTGGCCTGCATCGCGGCCGGTGCGTTCGAACAGAATATCCAATGTGCGGCCAACGGTATTGAGGTTAAATTGCCGTTGTTGGGTGTTGAGTACATCTTGCAACTGCGCCAGACGTTTGGTTTTAATCTCATCGTCAATTTGGTTTTCCATCGTCGCGGCTGAGGTGCCAGGGCGGGTGGAATATTTAAAGCTATAGGCTTGGCTATAGGTGACTTGGTTGACCAAATCCATCGTTGCGTCAAAATCATCATCAGTTTCGCCGGGGAAGCCAATGATGAAATCGCCAGATAAGGCAATGTCGGGGCGGGCAAGGCGAATGCGCTCAATCACTTCGATATAGCTTTCGCGCGTATGTTTGCGGTTCATCGCTTCCAAAATAGCATTTGAGCCAGATTGCACCGGCAGATGCAAATAAGGCATAGCCGATTTTTGGCTGCGATGCAGATCGATCAATTGCTGATCCATATCATTGGGGTGGCTGGTGGTATAGCGGATGCGGTCAAGACCATTGATAGTGTCCAATGCCGCCATTAGGCCGCTTAAATTGACTGTATTGCCAGCATCATCTTGGCCATGATAGGCATTTACGTTTTGCCCCAGCAGCGTGATTTCTCGCACACCAGCGGCGACTAGATTTTGCGCTTCGTTTAAAATACGCGCGATCGAGCGGCTATATTCAGCCCCGCGGGTATAAGGCACAACGCAGAAAGTGCAGAATTTATCGCAGCCTTCTTGAATGGTTAAAAACGCGCTGACGCCGCGGGCAATGGTATTGGTTTTTGTGGCGGCGGGCAGGCTATCAAATTTATCTTCGGTTGGGAAATCAGTGTCGACCACTTTGCGTTGGCCGGCTTGTAATTTGCCCAGCATTTCGGGCAATTTATGATAGCTTTGCGGGCCAAATACCATATCGACAATTGGGGCACGGCGCATAATCTCGCGGCCTTCGGCCTGTGCCACACAGCCGGCAATAGCGATGACCGGTTTGGTTTTTTGATCTTCGGGTAAGTTTCTATTTTTTTTGTCGACCATCACCCGCATGCGGCCGAGCTCGGAATAGATTTTTTCGGCGGCTTTTTCGCGGATGTGGCAGGTGTTTAAAATCACCATATCGGCTTGATCGGGGCTATCGACATTCACATAACCTTCAGGCGCGAGCGCGTCGCTCATCCGTTGGGTATCATAGACATTCATCTGGCAACCATAGGTTTTGATGAATAATTTTTTAGTATTTTTGCCGTTAAAAGTTGGGCGCAGTTGCTTTTTTTTGTTGGATTTTTGCACCACTTTAGACGCCACGGCCACGTTGGTATTTTTGTCCGATTTACTTTGGTGGTCAAAAAAATGTTTTGGAATACTCGCCATGCTGCGTCTCACAAATTAAAAGATCGCCTTCAATAGCATATTCTATGGCCGAGCGTAACTATTTTTTATCAAGTGGCACGGCATATAATTCCATGCGGTGGTCAACCAATTTATAGCCCAATTCTTCAGCGATTTTGCGTTGCAATTCTTCGATCTCTTCGTTATGAAACTCAAGCACAATGCCGCTATTGACGTCGATTAAATGATCGTGATGCTCTTCGGATATGGTTTCATAACGCGAGCGGCCGTCTCTAAAATCGTGACGCTCTAAAATGCCGGCCTCTTCAAACAGGCGCACGGTGCGGTAAATGGTGGCGATCGAAATGCGGTTGTCTATTTTGGCACTGCGCCGATATAGCTCTTCAACATCTGGATGATCTTCTGATTCAGACAGGACACGGGCAATCACACGGCGCTGTTCAGTCATCCGCATGCCTTTTTCAAGACATTGGCGCTCCAATAGGCTGGTGTCGTCGCTCATGTTTTTCTCCTAGTTGATTTTGGGACAAAGTAGAATCGTTACAATAGATATAATATGCATTCGCAATCAGGTAAAGGCCATAGCTGAAATTTAGTTTATAATTGTTATAATCTATATGTTTAGGCTAAAAATAAGCGCATTAGTGCGGTTGCCACTGGCCAATTTATAATAGTTTTTGCGCACTGCAATTTGGCTAAAACCAGTGGTTTGATATAATTTTATGGCGGCGATATTGCTCTGGTTGACTTCAAGATGTAGTTTTTTGATCGACAGGTTTTGCAACCGTTTCACTTCATAATTAAGCAATTGCGCGGCAAAAGCCTTGCCGCGTTGCTCGGTCGATATGGCGATGCTGATAATTTCGGCTTCATCTAACACCGTTGTGCAGATGATGAAGCCAATCACTTGATTATTTTGCAAGACCAATGTTCCGGAATATTGCGGGTTGCAGAACATATCTTTAAGCACAGTTTCAGACCAAGCGTGCTCGAATGAATGTGCATGAATGGTGGCAATTTCGGCAAATTGCTTTTTAATATTTTGGAAGGTTAGCGTCATTGCGTGAAAGTGATGGGGTGGCTGGCGGGCAATTTGGCATCGGCCGCGCGTAAATATAAAGGCGAGACAGAGCTGGTTTCGGGCAGGCGGTTTTTGACGTTAGTTCCGAAAATGTCGGCATTTGGAAAATGCATATTTGCAGCCAGTTTATGTGCCTCGTTAAACTCAGCCATGGCGTCGATCAGCAATTCACGACCGGTGCCCAATATCAACCCATCGGGTTCGATCATTTCGGCAGCGATTCCAATTTCGATCGCTTGTGGGGCAAACGTTTCTTCGCCCTCGCCATTATATGAAGCGAAATAAACTTGACCGCGCCGTGCGTCAATCGCCGTGTAGATTATATCGTTTCGGCTCAGACTCAAATTAGTGATGGCGTTAAACGCCATCGCTTCTAATGAATTGACCGCAATGATTGGGATGTCGCGTGCTGCGGCAAACATGCGGGCAAAGGCCAAAGCGATGCG
>NVUS02000076.1 GCA_002402005.2 OCS116 cluster bacterium
GTGTGCGGTAGTGGATGGCATATTCTTTGCCAGTTTCGAACCTAACGCCATAAAGATAAGCGCCATCTTTAAGTGGCACGCTGCTGTCATCTTCTTTGATGCGGCCGCGCATTTCTTTATATAGGTCATCTTGCAGGCCAAGCGTGTCGGATAATTTGTCTAATGTATAGGCGTTTTCGGCCTCTAAATGCTGGCGGATGTCGGCATTTAGAATTTGTGGATCGCGCAATACGTCCTGCCACTTATCATCGCGCAGCCAGGCATAATTGTCGGTGCGGCTGATGCCATGATGGGTATCAATTTTTGGAATTTTTGGGCAAATGGGTTTTGTGGTCATGGGTGAAATCTTTATGAATTGGGAATGAAATCGAGTGCGCTGCCATTGAGGCAATAACGTAGGCCGGTTGGTGGTGGGCCATCGGGAAAAACATGGCCCAAATGGGCATCGCACTTGGCGCATCTAATTTCGGTGCGCGGACGGTCGAGATAAGAGCGGTCTTCTACCTCTTTGACCACATTGTCACTCACCGTGGCGAAAAAGCTTGGCCAGCCGCAAGCGGCATCAAATTTGGTGTCGGATAAAAACAACGCCTCATCGCAACAAATGCAATGATAAGTGCCGAGTGAATATTCGAGATTATATTCATGGCTATGGGGGCGTTCGGTGGCGGCATTTTGGGTGACTTGAAATTGTTCATCACTTAAAATTTTGCGCAATTCATCTTGGGTTTTGATTTTACTCATCTGAGTTTTAGCTCCTGTTTGAGCTAAAAAGATAATCAGTATCTTGCCAAGTTACAAGGCTAAAATTGTCGGCAGGGCTAGATAAATTAGAATGGTTTTGATGTATAAATCATGATGTTAACCCTTCATTAACTATAAAGGCCGAGTCTGGCGCGTAATTGTGAATCCCATTCGGCCGTCCCCCCGACAAAAACATATTGGCCGAAACATTATGATCTGAGGAAAATATGCTGCTAGCGGTTTTATCTGGCTTTATTTTGGCTCTCTTTGCGCCCTTATTGAAAAGATTTTTAGGTTATCGTGCTGGTTGGTTATTGGCCATTTTACCGGCCTCAATATTTGTTTATTTTTTAGGTCAATATGACCAAGTGATGGCAGAGCATGCAATTTTTGAGTATCACCCGTGGATACCTTCGCTTGGGCTTAATCTGACCTTTTATTTGGATGGCATTAGTTTACTTTTTGCCTTGCTGATTTCGGGCATTGGCACATTCATTATGATCTATAGCGGCGGTTATTTAAAAGGCCATGTGCATTTGGGTCGGTTTTTTGCTTTCATGCTGATGTTTATGGCCTCTATGTTGGGTGTGGTTTTGTCGTCCAACTTGATGGCGATATTTATATTCTGGGAGCTGACCTCGGTCACCTCATTCTTATTGATTGGTTTTGACCATTTGCGCCAAGCTTCGCGCCGTGCGGCGTTGCAGGCCTTGCTGGTAACCGGACTTGGCGGCCTTGCCATGTTGGCCGGTTTTGTGCTTTTGGGTGCGAGCATTGGTAATTTTGAAATGGCCGATATATTGTCGTTCGGCGATGTGATTAAGGATAGTGATCTCTACCTTCCCATTCTCATTCTTATTTTACTCGGAGCTTTTACCAAATCGGCACAATTTCCGTTCCATTTTTGGTTGCCCAATGCAATGGAAGCGCCAACGCCAGTCAGTGCGTTTTTGCACAGTGCGACCATGGTTAAAGCTGGTATTTATTTGATGATGCGAACCTATCCGATTTTGGGCGATACAGTTGAATGGTCGCTTATCTTGGGCATATTTGGTGGCTTTACCTTATTGGCCGGCACATTCATTGCCATTCGCCAAACTGATTTGAAACAAATGTTGGCTTATACCACTATGGCATCGCTGGGTCTGTTGACTATGCTATTGGGTGCGGGAGGAGAAGGCGCGGTTGAGGGCGCTGTGCTTTATTTATTGGCACATTCACTGTTTAAGGGTGGCTTGTTTATGGTGGCAGGTACGATTTACCATGAGGCTGGCACGTTGGACATTACCAAATTGGGTGGTTTGCGTAAGAAAATGCCGATCACATTTTTTGCAGCTTTGATTGCGGCTTTGTCGATGGGTGGCATCATTCCGCTGGTTGGGTTTATTGCCAAAGAAAGCATGTATCATGCGCTGCTGCATGGTGATCCGTTGTCGTTTATATTGTTAATTGTTGCCATTATGGGCAACGCCATGATGTTTGCCATCGGCTTTGCCGTGGCCTTAAAACCTATGCTGGGCAAATTGGGCGACATGCCCAAACAAGCCCATGAGGGCGGCATCATGTTGTGGATTGGGCCTTTGACCTTGGGCATTTGTGGCTTAGCGGCTGGCCTTGGTATTGCCTATTTGGGCCATACCATTGTGCATAGTGCGGTTTCGGCCATTGGCAATGAAAATGCTGGCACCGAATTACATTTGTGGGGCGGGATTAACGCGCCGCTTATGCTCAGCTTGTTGACCATGGGTTTGGGTGGTATTATTTATTATTTCTATGACAAAGCCCGGGCTTTTGCCGATGCGGTGTTGAATTGGATTGGCTGGGGGCCGAACAAAGGCTTTGACCAATTTTTGACACTTCTGTTGCGGATTGCTGAGATCATCACCAATACATTCCAAACCGGTCATTTGAAAACCTATATGCGCAATACATTCATATTGTTGGCTTTGGTGATTTGGGTGCCGATGATTGCTTATGATGCTTTGCCGGACATTGATTTTGCGAGTTTGACCAAGCCGACATTTTACGAAGCTGGCATTTTGCTGATTGCGGTGCTGGGGCTATATGCGGTTCTGGTGGCCAAATCGCGCTTAACATCCATCGTATCATTGGGCATTTTGGGTTTTGCGGTGGCGATTTTATTTATGTTATTTGGCGCGCCGGATTTATCCTTCACCCAATTTATGGTCGAAACTTTGACCGCGGTGATTTTGGCCTTGGTGATGACCCGTTTGAAACTTGATAAGAGTGATGCCAAATACGGCATGGAGGCGATTGTTGCCACCATTGTGGCTGTAGCGGTTGGCTCGGGTTTTGCAGCTTTGCTATTGCGGGTGATGCAGACTGAATTGGATATGAGCCTATCGGATTATTTTACCAAATATAGTGCGGCGATTGCTCATGGTCATAACATTGTGAATGTGATTTTGGTTGATTTTAGAGCCTTGGATACTTTGGGTGAAATTTCGGTGGTGATGACCACCGGTGTGGTGATATTGGCATTGATTAAGCTCAAGCCAAAAAATCATAAACATGAAAGCCAGAAGGGCAAAAATAAATTGAAGGAGACGGCGTCATGAATACCATAATTTTACGCACCATTGCCCCGGCTTTGACGGCTTTGATGATTATATTTTCCCTATTTGTTTTGTTGCGTGGCCATAATGAACCGGGTGGCGGTTTTATCGGTGGCCTGATTGCGGCTTCGGCCATGGCCCTATACGGCATATCATCTGGTGTGCGTGCGGTGCGCCGTGCGCTGTATTTTCATCCGGTCACTATGGGTGGTTTTGGTGTATTGATGGCGGCCTGTAGCGGCATACCTTCTTATATCAACCAAGTGCCATTTCTATCGGGCATCTGGTGGAAAGTGCCATTGGGCAATGGCGATTATTTTGATCTATCAACCCCAATGATTTTTGACATTGGTGTGTGGTTTGTGGTGGTTGGTGCGATCACCGCGATTATGTTGACTTTGGAGGAGGCGGACTGATGGAATTTTATTTAACAATATTGGTTGGGCTTATCTTCGCTGCCAGCACTTATATGATGCAAAGCCGCAGTGTGATTAGATTGGTTTTGGGCGTGGCTTTATTGGGCAATGCCGTGAATTTGTTGATTTTTACCGTTGGCCGTGTGACCCGCGACATTCCACCGATTATTCCGAAAGATTTTCATGGCACATTGACTGGCATTGCCAACCCTTTGCCGCAAGCGTTGATTTTGACCGCGATTGTGATTGGCTTTGCGCTGTTTGCCTTTGTTTTGGTATTGACTTACCGCGCTTATGAAAGCTTGGGCACCGACAATAGCGATGATATGCGCATTGCCGAGCCTGAAAAAACTCAAGCTTCCAAGCTGACTTATTGAACTGAACGGAATTAGAAATTATGGCAGACCCAAATTTGATAAGTGAAGCGATGCGCACCACGCCGACCTTGCTGGCGGAATGGAAGATATTGACGCCTATGCTAGCGCCATTAGTGCTTGCCGCCATTTCGCTTATTTTACGCCAAAAAGATCAATGGCAATTTTACATTGCTTTCACCGCCGCGCTGATTGCGATGATCGGCTCTGGGTTTTTGGTTTTTGACATTATAATCGACGGCCCGCAAAGCTTGGTGATGTCGGGCTGGTTAGCGCCTTATGGCATTGCATTTACTGCCGATAGTTTAAGCGCTATATTTGCCTTTATTGCCTCTTTGGTGACCTTGTTGATCATTCTTTATAGCCCGGCTGATGTTGACAAAGCTGCCTCTAAAGCGGGTTATTATACCTTGATCATGATGTTATTGGTCGGGGTCAATGGCTCGTTTTTGACCGGTGATATTTTCAACCTTTATGTATGGTTTGAAGTGATGTTGATCTCGTCATTTGGCCTGCTGATATTGGGCGGTGATAAGATACAGCTCGACGGTGCGGTGAAATATGCATTTTTAAACTTATTGGGCACGACCTTCTTTTTGATTGCCACTGGCTTGCTTTATGGCGTGACCGGCACTTTGAACTTTGCTGACTTGTTTGGCAAAGTGGCTGCCAGTGAAGCGACAGGGACATTGGCTATATTGTCGGTATTATTTCTGTTTGCCTTTGGCATTAAAGCTGCGGCGTTTCCGATGTATTTTTGGTTGCCGGCGGCTTATCATACGCCGCGTGTGGCGGTATCGGCTATATTTGCCGGCTTATTGACCAAGGTTGGCATTTATGCGCTGATGCGGATATTCACCATCGTCTTCCCCGAAGGCAATGGTGCGGCATTTGAATTGTTTGGCATCATTGGTGGCTTGACTGTCATTGTCGGTGGTCTGGGCGCGATTGCGCAGACCGAATTGCGCCGCATGTTGGCTTATCTGTTAATGTCGGGCGTGGGTATGTTGATGATTGGCATATCGATACACACTCAATTGTCTTTGATGGCAACGGTGCAATATGCCATCCATTCTATGTTGGTGATGACCGGGCTTTATTTATTATCTGGCGTGATTGGCCGCATGGCTGGTAGTTTTGAAATTGCCAAAATCGGCGGCATTGTGATGCAGAATCATTTTGTAGCCATTGCTTATTTTGGTTTGGCATTGGCGGTTATGGGGCTGCCGCCATTCTCTGGCCTATGGCCAAAATATATGATGGTGATGGCGGCGTTTGAGCAGGGCCATTATTGGCTAATTACCGCCATATTGGTTGGTAGTTTCTTGACCATAGCCGCGGTTGGCCGGGCCAGCATTCAGATGATTTGGCGCGGTGGTGATGTTGACACGCCAGACGGCCAATATGAAGCCCGTGGTAAACGCTTAGAGAATAAGCAATTGCGCATTATGATGCTGCCGATCAGCATTATCTTTTTATTGACTTTATGGTTGGGTGTCTCGCCCAATACGATGATTAGACAAGCCGATTTAGCCGCTTATGACTTGCTGAATGTTGAGCAATATATTCAAGCGACATTTGACACAGGAGAGCCTGAACAATGAGAATATTTACACTACACATCATACTCTCGCTAGCGTGGGCGGCGATTGCGGGTAATTTTTCCATCCTCAATATATTTGTTGGGTTTATATTTGGCCTGTTGGCCATTTGGTTGGTGCGTGAGCAATTGGGCGCGGGGTTATACTTTCGCAAATCGCGTAAAATCATCTCGTTGATGTTTTTATTCCTATATGAATTGGTGCTTTCGACCATAAAAGTGGCGGTATTGGTGCTTAAGCCGAAATTGGATTTTGAACCGGGCATCATAGCCTACCCGCTAGCGGTGAAATCGGACAGTGAGATCACTTTGCTAGCCAATTTAATAACTTTAACCCCAGGCACGCTGAGTGTGGATGTATCGGATGATAGAAAGACGCTTTATGTGCATGCCATTGATGCCACCGACCCCGAGGGCATCATTGCTGACATTTCCAGCGGGTTTGAGCAGAAGGTGATAGAGGTATTTGAGTGATGGAAAATATTTATTTAGATTATGCAACTTTGATTGCGCAGGTTTTACTGATCATCGCCTTTGTTTTGGTGACCATAAGATTGATTATTGGGCCGACATTGTCCGACCGGATATTATGTTTGGATGTATTGGTGACATTGGGCATTGGCTTTATTGCTATATTTGCCATTAGAACCCAGCAATTCGCTTATATTGATGTGGCGATTGCTTTGGGATTGATTGGCTTTTTGGCCACGGTGGCATTTGCCCGCTACATATTGTGGCAAGGCCAGAACCAAATGCAATTGGACGACAACAAATCAAGTTAAACGGAGAGACGTATGATTATCGAATTGATTATAGCTGCACTGATCGTGATTGGGGCGGCGTTTAGCCTGATTGGTGCATTGGGCGTATTGCGCTTCCAAGACGTTTATGTGCGCATGCATGCGGCCAGTAAAGCCGGCACCTTAGGTGCGGGGCTTTTATTGCTTGGCGTGGCTGTGGCATCGGCAGAATTGGGTTTAATCACCCGTTCAATCGCGGGTGTGTTGTTTTTGATTTTAACCACGCCGGTTTCGGCGCATCTTTTGGCGCGTGCTTCGGTGATTGCCGGGGTGAAAACTTGTGACCGAACGGTGATTAATTTAATCGAAGGCAAATATTCAAAAGACGGCCAGACTTTGGATGGTCACAAGTAGCTTGTTATTTAACGAGATTATTAAGTAAAATAGAAAAATTGAATTAGAAATATATTAATATTTTAATCGTTAAGAGCGGCGTGTATATCTTTATTATTTGATGATATGCACGGTTATAATTGCTCGTATTCAGGGCAATTGTTCAATTGCGCATGGTTAACCTGAAAACTTCAACTAAATTGATGACTTAGCGGTTAGAATGATATTTGATTATACATAAGTATTATTTATATGTTGAAAATTTTGGCTATTGTGCGCATTTATATGGGCATGAAATCGAGTATTTTCCTTTATTTGCTTGACGTTCCGGCGATTATTACTATCTGTATACAGAATGGTAAAAAAAGCGGAGCTTTTAAACGGCCCCAATGTTATGGAGAGTATTTTATGGATGAGAATTTAAAATCATCAACGACTGAGAATGATATATTAATTGATTTAACTGCGGACATTGCATCTGCTTATGTGGGAAATAATAGCGTCGCCTTGAGCGAAGTTGAAACATTGATCAGCAATATTTATTCGGCTTTAAATAACGTGGCTGCTAGCGCCAATGCCAACGAGAATAAACAAGCGCCGGCCGTGTCTATCAGCAAATCTATTTCGCAAGATTATTTAATTTGTTTAGAAGATGGTAAAAAGTTCAAATCGCTCAAAAGGCATTTACGTACACATTATAATTTGTCGCCTGAAGAATATAGAGAAAAATGGAATTTGCCAATTGACTACCCAATGGTAGCACCAAATTACGCAGCCGCGCGCTCAAAGCTTGCTAAGAATATGGGGCTTGGACATAAAGGCCGCCGGAAAATTGCCCAAGACTAAGCAATTTAAAGCAAAATTTTGAAAAAAAGCTCCAGTTAATGGGGCTTTTTTTTTGACTATGTATACGCTGTGATTTACCGTAGGTTGTATTTTTAAGTTTTTTTAATTAATTGTTTTAACTAATAATTCTCCTTAATTATTAGTTAAAACAACGTTTCGGCGTTTTTTTTATCCCCGTTGTTCGAAAATAGTGCAACTATAAAGTTCGGGATTGTAACTTAATACAACCTATAAGTGTATTTAAGGGGAATTATGGAATTTTTATCGAGTGAGAGTTTTTTCAAAAATTTAGATTATCAAGCAGCAGCGGGAGGTGAGGATAATTATTTGCAATTTATCCGCGTGCGACCGGTCATTTTGGAAATGGTATCTAAAGTATTTAAGGTTTCGACGCGTGATATATTGGCGAAATCCAGATCGCAAGCCCATATTGCATTTGCTCGGCAGGTGGCCATGTATTTAACCCACATATGTTGTGGCCTTAACTTAACCGAAACCGGAAGATTGTTTAACCGTGATCGCACAACCGTGGCCTATGCTTGCAATTTGGTGGAAGACCGCAGAGATGAAACTAAATTTGATTTAACTTTGGAGCTTTTGGAAAAAACCATAAGTGAATTTGCCCTGAAACCACGGGAGGAGTTTAACTATGCCTTGTGAAAAAGAATTAGAAAGAGAAATCCGTATCATCCTACAGACCATGTTAAAGCGGGCGCATTTTATCAAAAAACTGCCATTTGATGAGGTGGCTCTATATAATGAGCAAGCCGGGCAAGCGGTGTTTGTGAAAAAATTGCCATTAAATTTAGTCGAATTTATGAAACAGCATGGCTGGCTGAAATTTATAGATGGGGTATATCGCCACACGGCGGCGGGGCAAGCTTGGTTATCTGAATTTATTTATTTTGTTGATTTGGATGCTGAACAGGGCGCCAAGACCGAATTGCTGAGGCGCAAAACGCCAAACGCCATGCCGCGCCCAGCAGACAGGAGTGGGCTTAGTGCGATGGCGGGTTTGCAAGCCGATCAAGATTATGCGCCCTTGCTAAAATTATACAATCGCCAACGCAACATTGCCCATAAATATTTAAATGAAACCCATTTGCGAGCCGGGCAAAAACTATTTGATCAATTTGTCAAAGCCAATTTGCGCCCCAATGTGACGATGAATTGGGAAAATCTGCAATCGGTAAAACAAAACCATCATATGGGTTTGGTGCAAGACGGCTATTCTGAAACTACCTATATTGCCAGACGGGAGCTATATGAAAGTTTAGCGCATGTCGGTCAAGAGTTTGCCGCTATTTTGGTCGAGGTGTGTTTGTTTGGCAATGGGTTGGAAGCCACTGAAAAGGCGATGAATTGGCCGGCCAGATCGGCCAAATTATTACTCACCATGGCGCTTGACCGTTTGGCAGAACATTATCAATTGATGCCGACGAACCGGCCGATGAATAAATATCTGGCCTGGTTAGCGGTTGATATGAATACAGAAAGTAAATTCTAGCTCGATGTAGGTTAATGGTTATCCGCAGCGCGTTGGATGCGTTTTATCATAGCGCTCAGACCACCGGCGCGTTGCGGGGTTAATTGATCGGCAAGGCCGATATGGGCAAATAATTTTGTCGCGTCGTTTTGTTGAATATCAGCAACGCCTTGGCCTGAATAATAGGCGACCAGAATGGCCACAAGGCCTTTGACAATATGCGCATCGCTGTCACCAGTGATGGTCATGACATTTTGCTCATCAATGCTAATTTTAAGCCAAACCTGACTGGTGCAGCCTTTGACCTTATAAGCCTCGACCTTATAGACATCATCTAATGCCGGCAATTGTTGGCCAAGCTCGATGACATATTTATATTTTTCTTCCCAGCCATCTAGGTAAGAAAAATCATCGCTTATATTCTGAAAACTATCATCAATTGACATGAAACCATCCTTGCACTTTACCCGTCAGAAATAGCATGAAAATCTGAACATGCAAGCCTGTTTATGGCGCGTCTTTATGCTTATTGAGTGCTGAGTGAAGAAAAATCGATATTCAGATCGGAAACTGATAAAGTTTGGCCTTTGGATTGTGCCAATTTAATTTGGTCTTCAATGCTCAGCATGTCGGTTGTGCTGATGACTTGTTCGAGACCGATTTTAACATCTTTTGATGAATTTTCTTGCAGATAATCATAAATAGAACGTGCAGTTTTGATGGTTTTTTGACTGAGGCTAGCCACCGCGTCTTGGCCTTGCAAGCAAGCTTCGGGGTTGCGGGTGCAAAAGCCGCCAACATCCTTGATGCCAGCACGCGCAATTTCGATCGCGTTTTCTGTTGTCATGTCATTTGTCGCGTCTTCTGGTAGAAAAAACACCACCACTGCGATCCAAAAGCAAATTTTAATAAGCCGTATCATATCTAACCCTTACCCAGCTCTTTACCAATGCAATTAAGCATGTGATTCACCAAGAGCACCATCCACGGGCATAATATGCGGAATATTTCTATAATTTGTTGATTTTGGTGGTATAAATTGAAACAAATTTAGCTAAAATTTTACCTAATTTGGGATATTATGCGTTTAAAAACAGAAATTATAGTGGCTGCCGAGCTGAAACGGGCGCAAAGCCTAGGCTTATTTGCCACCATAGTGCATAGAGGGGATGGAAATGCCGGCCAAATATACATTATATTGAATAAAAATAACCGTGAATTTATTTTAATTGGCCCGCCATTTGGAGCATCAATTGATGATGACGGCCGAAAATTATGGTATTTTCCGCTTGGTGAAGCGCCAGCGCAACAATCTGTGTTAGATGAATATTTGAATAAAATACAGAAATTTGATCGGGACATTTATATTTTGGAAATAGAGGACAAGGCGCTTGAATATCGGCCTGCGGGGGTTTTTCCGCCGCGTGAAGACCCTGATGTTCTGGCTATGAAACAACAAGCGGAAGATTTGTTTAAGTGATGAGCGTTTGTAACCTGTTGAATAAGAGAATGAGATGAAGTTATTTTTAGGCATAATGGTCGCCATATTGGTTGGCCTTCTGATTGGCATTATCACGGCGTTTCAAGCCATTTCGACCGGCTGGGGCGTGGATGTGCAGCAAAATAATGGCTGGCGCATTCATAAAAATCTTGCCGATCCGCAATTGTCAGTCTATGCCAAGGCCTATTTGGTCAATAGTGGCCATTTACCTTTGCCGCAAGATCAGGCTTTATATTTCTTCACCTATGTGGATTCGGACGGCCAAGCGTTGGAAGCCAATTGCCAATATACGCTTGAGGGCGATGATATGGACGCATTTTGGTGGAGTGTTTCGCTGCACAATGTGGATTTTAAGCAATTTGAAAATAGCTCACGTCGTTACTCGTTTAACATGAGCAACATCATCCGCAAAAGTGACGGGCGCTATGACATTGCCATCTCGGCCGCGGTGAAGCAAGGCAATTGGTTGCCGTTAAACCAAACCGCTGCCCAAGACAACGCGCGCTTTATGATGTCGCTTAGACTTTATGGCATCGATAAAAAAATGATTGAGGATATTGAACAATTGACCCTGCCCATCCTAGTGAATCGGGGGTGTATCTAATGCGTTTTATCAAACCTTTGCTGATTTTAATATTAACCGCTGTGGTCAGCCATTTGGCGCTGATTGTATTTTGGCCGGAGACCAAAACTGATAGCCCTTATTCGCGGGTTTCTGAATTGCTTGAGCCGCATAAATTCTTCATCATATCTGATGATTTTGGTGCTGATATACTGCAATTTGAAAGCCAAGATTTACGTTATGCCATTTGCCATTATGATTTGCATGATCAGAGCTTAATGCTCAGTGCCAACATCAATGACGGTTTTGGCATATTGACGGTATATTCGGAATTTGGCGAGGTGATATTCTCGATCAATTCCCGCCAAACCAAAATGGCGCATTTGCAATTTGCTTTGTTGTTAGAAGGGGCAGAGAATAATCTACCGACCGGCATGGTTTTTCACCGTATTGAAAATAGCAAAGGCATGATTATCATTCGCTTGGCGGTGAGTGATGTGGCTTATGATGAGCAAATAGGCCAACAATTGGCCAGCGCCAGTTGCGACGCGGTGAAGATGCAGCAAGAGGTTGAATGAATTTATTGGTCGGTGGTGAGTTGCTCAACTTCTTTGTTGAACAATTCTAGCTCGGAGCGGATGGCAAATTGGCTGACCGTCGGCTCAACAATTTTGCCGTGATTTAATACATAGCGATAGGCTAAATATAGCGCTTCCATATGTTTTTTAACACCAGTAATGACCTCGACATTCTCTTTTTGTCGATAGCCGATGGCTTTGATGTCGACAATTTCATTTTCGACTCGGCCACGGGCTACATCTTGGCGGATGACTGTTTTGGTTAGGCGGATGAAACTATCTAAATTCAGGCGGCGTTTTTTGAGATCGCCAGATAGGCTTTGATAACGCGACGACATATCGCTGACGCCTTTGGCTCTGAAATTATTGACCAGCGCGGCTTCGCGTATCGGGCCGGTGACATTGGCCACACCATTGACAAATTGGCGATCTGCAATGTGAATGTCGTAATTGCTGCGCTCTAACAGGACGGCGGTTAGGCGCAGTTGTTTTTCGGCTTTGGAATAATCTAATGGGTTGTAATAGGCGTTGGTTTTTTCGGCCTTGTTGGTGAGTGGGCCGACCTCGGTAATGTGGGTGGCGCGTGATTTGTTAATGCGGCCAAAATCGCCAACTGGGTTGGAGCATGCGGACAAAATTGTGCCGGCGGCTAAGCTAAAAATTAGCCCTATTGTTTTGCACGTTTTCATGCCGTTCCAGACTTGTGAGATTTGTTGCCCATGTTTACTGACATGAGCATAGCAAAATAAATATGCCGACACCACTGCAACATTTTATTTTTTGAGTTTAGCTGGTTTTGCTGCTTAAAAACTCATTCAATTCACTCAATTGCGCTTTGGTCAATTGAATTTCGGTATTTACAGTCTCTTCGCGCTCGATGCGCACGCCAGAGAATAAGATGATTTGACCCATCTTTTGTTGATCTTGATTTGTATCTTTTACTTTGCGATATGATTTAGATCTAGTTCTAAAGTCTATGATATCCGCCATTTTCCCATCCTTTCAGGATATTCGATTGAGGTTATTCCTAATAACTCTATCTAAGACCCAGATGGTTAAATTTTTATTAATAACCAAAAATCAATGTGGAACTAGTCGGCTTTTTTTGCGGTGGTGAAAATTGCGGGGGTGGCGGCCTCGTTGGCTTCTATATATATGCTCTGGCTTGGGAACGCGAAATCAGTACCAGCATCGGCAATAATTTGTTTGATCTCGTAAGCGAAATTCTCTTTAATCTCTAGCCACTTACCCCAATCTGTCGTGTGGGTGAAACAATAGATCATCAGGTCTATGCTACTATCGTTGAAACTATCTATGCGCACGAATAATGAGCAGGCTGGTGGGTTTACAAATTCGTCATTATTTAGCAAATAACTTTCGATATTCTGTCGCACCTCGGCCAATTGCGCGGTTGTGCTGCTATAGACCAGGCCAATTTTCCAATAGATTCGACGATTCGTCATTTGGGAATAATTGATCAGCGCTTTATCGGCCAAGGCGCTATTGGGTACAAATACTGGCGCTTTGTCGAAACGTCTGATTTTGGTTGAGCGAAAGCCGATATTTTCGACCGTGCCTTCGACCACGCCTTCAATTTGTACCCAGTCGCCATGGGCTAAACGTTTTTCGGACATGATGGTCAAGCTGGCGATTAGGTTTTTGAACAGGTCTTGTGCGCCTAAGGCCACGGCGACACCGATGAGGCCGAAACTGGCAATGATGGGGGCGACTTTAATGCCCCACAATTCGAGGATTGTTGCCGCGCCCATGGCCAGCACAACCACCCGCAAGGCTTTAAACAGCCAATCAAACAATTCTTTGGTGAAGAATTTCTGCACTGGGTTTAAGATGAGCGCAATGGGAACTAAGATGACGTTTAATGCCCAGAAAATATCAATAACAATTAGGCTTTGCACGATATTATCAAATAACGCACCTGTGTCACCAGACAGGCCAAGATATTTGACTGAGGCGAATATACCAAATATCATCGGTAATAAATGTAATGGGCCATCCAGTGCATCTATCACCGCGTCATCGACTTTATTTTTGGTGCGTTTGGCCATGCCTTTGAGCCGTTTGATGATGAAACGGGCGAATAGATCGCGCAATAAATAAGAGCCAGTGAGAATGAGCAGGGTGATGCCGATGGTGGATAGGCTGATGCCAAACACGCCATAATCCCAAACTTTTTCGATCCGCTGCCAAAATTCGGTGAAATATGTGCTGATTTCTGCTAAATCCATCATCTTGCCTTTATGGTTTGCCTTTAATGCCGCTCTTTAATGGCTTTAAATTTAATGTCTGGCCATTTGTCTTCGGTATAGCCCATTTCCCAGGCGCTTTTGCCCAAAAATACTGGCGAGCCATCACGGTCATTGGCCATGTTGAGGCGGTTGTCGCTCATAAATTTGTCGAGCATTTTCTCATCTTCACATTCAATCCATTTGGCGCTGCTAAATGGTGATGCCTCGAATTTAGCATCAATTTTATACTCATCTTTAATGCGTTGTGCCAACACTTCGATTTGCAGCCGGCCAACCACACCAACGGTGAGATGCGCGCCAATTTGTGGTGCAAACAATTGAATGACACCCTCTTCGGACAGGCTTTCGAGTGCTTTTTTAAGATGTTTGGCTTTCATTGGATCATCGGGGCGGATGCGTTCTAGAATTTCGGGTGCGAAATTAGGTAGGCCGATATATTTAATGTTTTCGCCTTCGTTGAGTGTATCGCCAACCCGTATGGTGCCGTGGTTGGGAATGCCGATAATGTCGCCACCATAAGCCTCATCGACCAGCTCACGATCTTGGGCGAAGAAAAGAATGGGGTTTTGCACGCTGATGGTTTTGCCGGTTGACAGCTTGAGCTTCATGCCGCGTTTAAACTTGCCTGAAACCAAGCGCACAAAGGCCACGCGATCGCGGTGGTTGGCATCCATATTGGCTTGCACTTTAAATACAAAGCCACTGACTTTGTTTTCGGTGGCCACCACAATGCGTTTGTCGGTTGGGCGGGGTTGTGGTGCGGGGGCGAATTGCTCCAATGCATTGAGTAGATCGGTAACGCCAATCTGTTTGAGCGCAGAGCCAAAGAATACCGGGGTTAAATGGCCTTCGCGGAAGCTCTGCATGTCAAATGGTTTGCAGGCTTCGCGGATCAGCTCAATTTCATATTCGGCTTGTTCCCATGTTTCGGGCTCAACCATGCTTTCGATTTGTGATTTTTCAACACGTTCGGAAAAACTGAAATCTTCGCTGTCAATCGGCGTCATTTGGTCGGTGGTTAAATCGTAAATGCCTTGCAACCGTTTGCCCATGCCAACCGGCCAACTCATTGGTGTGACGTCGAGCGCCAAACTGTCGGCAATCTCATCCATCAGACCAAACGGGTCTAGCCCCTCGCGGTCGACTTTATTGATGAAGGTGATGATGGGAATGTCACGTAGGCGGCAAACCTCTAGCAATTTACGGGTTTGGGCTTCGATGCCTTTGGCTACATCAATCACCATGATGGCGGCATCGGCAGCGGTCAATGTGCGGTAGGTATCTTCGGAGAAATCTTCATGGCCGGGCGTATCTAATAGATTGAATATGCAATCTTTATAGGTGAAGGTCATGGCAGCGGAAGTGACCGAAATGCCACGTTCTTGCTCAATTTTCATCCAATCTGAACGGGCGCGGCGGCGCTCGCCACGGGCTTTGACTTGGCCGGCCAAATGGATGGCGCCACTCATATGCAGTAGGTTTTCGGTTAACGTGGTTTTACCCGCATCGGGATGGGAGATAATCGCAAAGGTACGGCGGCGATTAATTTCATGTTCTAATGTCATATTCATGGCTTTGCAGCTGATTTTAAGTTGACTGTTTAGAGCATTAAAATTAGCAAATTGCAAGGCTTTTGCCACCTCTATATAGCAAAACGGCAGCTCTTACGAACTGCCGTTTGACTTAGGATTGTGAAGCTGAATTATTGGCTTGGGGTTTCGGTTGTGGTATCTTGATTGCCACTTAATGCGTTGGCAGCGTCTTTCATCGCGTCACCAGCTTTATTCATCGTATCGGCTGCCATGGTTTTGGCTTTTTCTGCCGCATCTTTGGCCATTTGTTCGGCTTTTTCAGTAGCTTCTGCGGCCATTGCTTTGGTTTTTTCGGCAGCTTCTGCGGCCATGGTTTTGGCTTTCTCTGCAGTTTCGGCCGCTAGCTTTTCGGCATCTTTGGCGACTTGAGCGGCAGCTTGCTTGGCTTTGTCGGCGGCTTCGGAAGCTAATTTTGCCGCGTCTTGTTCGACTTTAGCGGCGTCTTGCTTCACTTCGGCAGCTTTTTCTTGCACTTGAACGGCTTTTTCGGCGGCCTTTTTATCATCGCAAGCGGTGAGGGCAAATAAAGCACTGACGGCAGTGAGGGTGAGGAATAATTTTTTCATGAGAACACCTTTATGAGATCATGTTAATTTCGAGACGTTTATGAGCCTTGAATATGGCAAGATAAAGGCTTTTGAAATTAGACATTAGAACCAATAGATGTTTAGCCGTCCAAATTTTCTTGTTTGGCGAGTAGATCAATCCACTCTTCTTCCATCTTTTCTAGTTCGGATTTTTTATGTTCGAGTTTTTTGGCCAATTTGGAAAATTCTGTTGGTTGTTTTTCATAAAAGCCGGGTTTTTCAAGGTCTTTTGTGATTTTTGTGATCACCTGCTCGGTTTTTGGCACCAATTCATCCAGCTCTTTTAAGCGGAAGCTATCTTTAAACGACATTTTTTCGCTTTTGGCTGGGGCTTGATAAGCCGCAACGGTTTTTGGCTTTTCGACCGGTTTCATTTCGGCGGTGGTTTGGCGTTTGATTTCGGAATTGATTTGCTCTTGCGCTTCGCTATAACCGCCGGCATATTCGATAATTTTGCCATTGCCATGCATAAATATGGTCGAGCTGACCACGGCGTCTAAAAACGCTCTGTCATGGCTGATCAGGATGATTGTGCCGTCATAATTGGCCAATAGGCCTTCGAGTAGCTCTAGAGTTTCTAGATCCAAATCATTGGTTGGTTCGTCCAAAATCAGTAGATTTGTGGGATTGGCGAAGGCCTTGGCGAATAGCAAACGACATTGCTCGCCACCTGACAATGAGTTAATCGGTTGTCTGATCTGCTCGGGGCTGAATAGGAAATCTTTAAGATAAGCCACAATATTTTTGGGCCGGCCATGCACCATTATCTGATCGCCGCCTTCGGGCGCCAATACATCACGCACCCGTTTGACGCCTTTTAAATCGTCGCGCGATTGGCTGATATAGGTTTTGGTGAGGTTGGTGCCATGTTCGATTTTGCCAGAATCTGGCTGCATTTCGCCAATCAGGATTTTGAGCAAGGTTGATTTGCCGACGCCGTTTGGCCCGACAATGGCGATGCGATCACGACGGTTAACGCGGATTGAAAAATTATCAATCAGGCATTTTTCGGCTGCGCCTTCGCCCAATGTTTTGCTGATATTGGTGGCTTCAATCACCATGAGGCCAGAGGCATTGCCGGAGGCCAATTTGGCATTGGCATTGCCTTTTTGTTTGATATATTTTGATTTTTCGGCACGTAGGGCTTGTAGGGCGCGCATTCGGCCCTCGTCACGTGTGCGTCTAGCTTTGATGCCTTTTTTAGACCAAATGGTTTCGGCTTCAATGTTTTTATCTAGCTTACGTTGGATTTCGGCTTCATCTGACAAGACGTTTTCTTGCCATTGTGAAAACTCGGTGAAGCTTTTTTTCATCATGTGGCCGCGTGTGCGGTCGATCCAAAATACGTGATTACTGACATTGCCAAGGAAGGCTCTATCATGGCTGACGAAAATAATGGTTGAGCGTAATTTGGTTAGTTTTTTCTCTAACCAGCCGATTGACTCAATGTCCAAATGGTTGGTCGGTTCGTCTAAGATTAAAATATCTGGGTCGGTGTAAAAACTGCGGATCAGTGCAGCTTTGCGGGCTTCGCCGCCTGACAGGCTGTTAATGTTGCGCGTGCTATCAAGCTTAAGCTCATCTAACCATGCATAGACCTTATAGTCTAGATCTGGATCCATGTCATCGGTGATGAATTCGAAGATTGTTTCATATTTGCTTAGATCGGGCACTTGCTCGAGCATGCTGTAGGTCAGGCCTGGCTGATGAAATAATGTGCCTTCATCGACATCGATCTGTTTGCTGATTAGTTTTAGCAATGTCGACTTGCCGCAGCCGTTGCGGCCGACAATGGCCATTTTCATGCCTTGATTGATTGATAGGTTGAGCTGGTTAAACAATATACCATCGCCGCCACCCAGAACGATATTTTGCATTGTGACTTGTGCTTTTGACATGAAGAGCCTGAATTTGAGAGTGATTTTTGTGCAAAATGGCTTTTATTACACGAAATGTCAACATAGAAGGCGTGGATTAACCTGCAGCAAGCTTAGTTACCCAAGATGATGATCTGTCCGCTGGCATTGATAAACGCTGAATTGCCTTTGCGGCTGCTCACACGGGTGACCTTTTTTGGTTTTTTCGCGCGGATTTTATTGCGTTTGGTGATTTTCTTTTTGGTCACTTTTTTCTTGACGACTTTGTTTTTTTGAATGACCTTTTTTTTCTTTTTGACTTTGGTTTTTTTCGCAACTTTGTTTTTCTTGGGTTTTTTTGCGATTTTTATTTTGGGGCGTTTCAGTGGTTTGCTGACCTTAAAGCCATTGCGAAGGCCTTTGCCAATTTTTTTGCCGTTTAAGGTGACAATTCCGCCAGCATTA
>NVUS02000077.1 GCA_002402005.2 OCS116 cluster bacterium
AGCGATAAAATAAGCGCAGAGTGACAGAGCAAAAGTCAGCCATAACATTTCATAACGCCCGCGTAATATTCCCGAAAAATCACCATGAATCCACACTGTGAGATATTGGATCAGGTCAGTCTCATAGGCAATAAAATTAGCAATCGCGCCAATGATGCCGCCCAACATAATGCCAACCAAGGGCACAAGTAATGGGTTGGTAACCGGCAGGCGGCGCAAAATGCGCAAAAATACCCATGAGCCCACTAGCGAGAATAATGTGGCAATTAGCATTTTGATCATCAGGCTGGAGGTTGGTAAAAATATAGTGGCAATTAAAATGCCCAAAGCCGCACTGTCCATTGTGCCGGCGGTGGTTGGCTCGACAAATTTATTATGCGCAATCATTTGCATAATCGTGCCGACAATTGCCAAGGCACTGCCGGTTAAAATAACCGCAAATGTGCGTGGCAAACGGCTGGCTAGCAGGATTAATTGCTGATCACCTTCATCTGCCCAAGCCGAGAAAAAGTCAAAATCGCTCACCCCAACAAATAGGCTGAGAATGAATAAGAAAATAAGAAAAATACAAGCAAATAGAGTTTTTAAAAACATATGGGGAGGTCAAAGGATGGGCAAATA
Organism: OCS116 cluster bacterium; assembly: GCA_002402005.2. Taxonomy (GTDB): domain Bacteria; phylum Pseudomonadota; class Alphaproteobacteria; order Rhizobiales; family OSC116; genus OCS116. Next base: position 622 of record NVUS02000077.1, read on the forward strand.
CCCATCCTTTGAAAAGCCTTTATTTGCTATAAGCAGTTGTAAGTTCGTCTATTGACGCCTGCATGGCTTGGATGCCATTGCCGCTAATGTACCAAGTGGCAGAGTTCACATAAATAACCTGCCCCTTTTGCCATGCGGTGGTTTTGGCAATCAACTCATTGTCCAATGTGGCTTTGGCACTACCGTCTTGGCCGATGGCAGCGCTACGGTCAACCACAATCAACCAATCTGGGTTGGCGTTGAGTACAAATTCATGCGTAACCGCTTCACCATGAGTGACAGCTTCGACATCATCAATCGCCGGCACAATGCCCAAATCATCATGCACCCAACCAAAGCGTGAACCAGAACCAAAGGCCGAAATTTTTGGGCCATTGGTCATAATAATCAATGTCTTGCCCTTGTCTTTGACAATGCCGCGCAATTTATCGGCCGAAGCTTCTAATTTAGCCACCAAAACATCAGCTTCAGCAGTTTTGCCAACCAATTTTGCGGTTTGTTTAAACGCATCAATACTGGCTTGCATAAAGCCTTTCCATTCACTGGTCAGATCAATCGCTGGGGCAATTTTAGCCATTTCTTCTAAATATTTGGCGCTGCGGGTGGCGACAATAATCATGTCGGGCGCTAGGGCATTGAGGGCTTCAAAATCTGGCTCAAAAAACGTGCCCAATTTGGCAGCACCACTAGCAGACACATGGTCAAGATAATCGACATACAGGCCATTTAAAATACCGGCGGGTTTCACGCCAACGGCGTCCAAATTATCAATAACCGCAACGTCAAACGCGGCAATTTTCTGCGGCACCTGCGCAATGCTCACTTCGCCTTTGGCGGTAGTGATGTTAAAGCTTTCAGCAAAGGTGGGGGTGAATTGGGCAGCAGACAACGCAACAAGCGCGGCAATGCTCAGTTTAAAAATATTATTTTTCATTATAACACTCTGAATAAGTTTCAAAAGCGTGGGGGTGGTTGCAACTTATTGCAAATGCGAATAGCTGTCAATCGCACATAGGTGTGAATCCAGTTGATTTACTACATTTTGACAGCGCGGATAGTTGGAAATTTATAGATTAGACATCCAATTGCTCAGCAATCTTGCGTTTTAGCTCATCTTTCATCGGCTCAGTGGCTTTCAATATGTCTTGCGCCTTATGAAAATCCATCACCTTAAATTTATCAATTGGCGCATCAATATATATATTGGGTGCGCTTAATTTGAGTTTTTCGGCCATAATAGCATTTTGCATCAATTGGTTAGAGGCATATAATACATCACGACTATTGGGGATTTGTAATTTCTCGGCTTCGGCCAACGCCCGCGCTTTGGATTTGGCGGTAATTTTAAGCTTTGGCTTCACTGATTTGTCTTTAATCGGCCGCCCGTTGACATTAATGGCGATGGAGAAATTACACTCATCCAATATCGCGCTATACGGCACCGGGTTGGCATAAGCCCCATCGATATAAACATGCTGGTCAATGATAACGGGCGTGAAAACCGCTGGAATCGCCATGCTGGCCGCCACAGCCAATTTTAAATCGCCCTTGGTGATGATATGCTCGCCACCTTCATAAAAATTAGCAGTCATCACTTTAAGCGGTATTTTTAAGTCTTTAAAATCGCTGGCAAATGTATCTGGCATCAAAATCTCAATCAATTTCAAACCATTGACCAATGCCGGCTGAAACGGGTTGAGCAGGTCAACCAATTCACTCGCTCCGGCCGAAAATATCTGCCCGGCAATCTTGCCGGCATTGCGCATATTCTCATCGACATAATCAGCAATGTCATTGCCACTTATGCCCGAGGCATGAGCTGCTGCAATCACCGCGCCAATCGATGTGCCGGCAATGACATCAACCTCAAGCCCCAATTCTTCGATGGCCTTAATTGCCCAAATGTGGGCAAGGCCGCGCGCACCACCACCACCTAGAGCCAAACCAATTTTAAGCGGAGGATTTGTCATTTATCTAACCTTTATCTTGAGCTTCGCGCGCAATCGCACGGTGGCCAATGTCTTTACGGTAAAAACCTTCCGGCCAGTCAACAATATCAATCGCAGCATAAGCTGCTTTGGCCGCCGCCGTCACACTATTTGCCCGGGCCACAATGTTCAATACCCGCCCTCCATTGGCCACAATATTTTGGCCATCAGCCTTTGTGCCGGCGTGGAAAATATGTATATTGTCATCAGCCGCAGCTTTCTCAAGCCCGCCAATCACACTGCCTTTTTCGTATGCTAACGGGTAGCCTTGGGTTGCCATCACCACATTCATCACCGTCTCGTCCGACCATTCTATGTTCAATTCTTCAAGTCTATTTTCGGCGGTTGCCAGTAATAATTCTAGCATGTCCGATTGCAATTTAATCGCAATGGCTTGGATTTCAGGGTCGCCAAACCGTGCGTTATATTCAATTAATTTTGGGCCTTCATTAGTCATCATCAAGCCGGCAAATAAAACACCTTCAAACGGCGTGCCGCGCTTAACCATGGCATTGGCGGTCGGGATGATAATCTCATCCATCACCCGTTTGGTCATCGCCTCATCTAAAATTGGGGCAGGTGTATAAGCGCCCATGCCGCCAGTGTTTAACCCGACATCGCCTTCGCCCACAGCTTTATGGTCTTGCGCGCCTATCATTGCCGTTATGTTTGCACCATTAACCAAAGCAAAAAAGCTAGCTTCTTCACCGATCATAAATTCTTCAATCACCACTTCTGCACCAGCCGCACCAAACATGCCGCCAAAAATATCATCAATCGCACCATGGGCTTCATCCATATTCTGCGCGATAATCACCCCTTTGCCGGCACTCAAGCCATCGGCTTTGACCACAATCGGCGCACCCATTTCGCTGGCGAAACGTTTTGCACCTTCAGCTTCAGAAAAGCGCTCATATTTGGCAGTCGGAATGTCAAACTCGCGGCACAGGTCTTTCATAAAACCTTTGCTGCCTTCGATTTGTGCCGCCTCTTTGTCTGGGCCAAAGCACAATATATCCGCCCCACGCAAGCTATCAGCCAAGCCATCGACCAACGGGTCTTCTGGGCCAATGACCACAAAATCAATGTCATTTTCAAAGCAAAATTCAACAATTTCAGTATGGTCTTTTACATCCAATATAACACTCTGCGCCAACTCATCAGTGCCACCATTGCCCGGCGCTACATATAATTTGGCAAGTTTTTCAGATTTGGCAATGCCATAACATAACGCATGTTCGCGGCCACCAGAACCCAATACCAAGACATTTAGTTTTTTAGTCATGCAGCACCTTTAGAAAACCAGTTTTTAAATAAATTTAGCTATGTTTATCAGTAAAAACTGTTAAATTAAACCCAATTTTTTACTATTTGAGACATTTATGAGCGAGTCCAAAAGCAACGTTTTAGAATTATCAGTTTCAGAGATTTCTCAAAGCCTCAAACGCATGGTCGAGGATAACTTTTCTTACGTGCGCATTCGGGGTGAAATTTCGGGTTATCGCGGCCCGCATTCCAGCGGCCACGCTTATTTTTCACTCAAAGATGACAAAGCCCGTATGGACGCCGTGGTGTGGCGCGGCGTATTTGCCAAATTACGCTTTAAGCCCGAAGAGGGTATGGAGGTCATCGCCATCGGCAAGCTCTCAACCTTCCCCGGTTCATCACGCTATCAAATCATCATCGAACGCTTAGAACCTGCCGGTGTCGGCGCATTAATGGCCATGCTCGAAGCGCGCAAGAAAAAACTTGCCGCCGAAGGCCTATTTGACACTGACCGTAAAAAACCTCTGCCATTTTTACCCAAAGTGATTGGCGTCATCACCTCGCCAACCGGCGCGGTGATCAGAGACATTATGCACCGCATTAACGACCGCTTCCCCTGCCATGTCATCATCTGGCCAGCCCGCGTGCAGGGCGAAACTTGCGCCGCCGAGGTTAGCGCCGCGATAGACGGTTTTAACGCCCTAAGTGACGATACCAGCCAAAACCCCGCCAACATGCCTAAGCCAGACCTCATCATCGTCGCCCGTGGTGGTGGCTCGCTCGAAGACTTATGGGGTTTTAACGAAGAAATTGTGGTGCGTGCCACCACCAATAGCGCCATCCCGCTCATTTCAGCCATCGGCCATGAGACAGATACAACGCTGATCGATTTTGCCTCAGACCGCCGCGCCCCCACCCCAACCGGTGCCGCCGAAATGGCCGTGCCCATCAAACGCGAGCTGGTGCTGATGATGGATGACCGAGGCTACCGCATCAAACA
>NVUS02000078.1 GCA_002402005.2 OCS116 cluster bacterium
GGGATGATCACTTTGATCGGCACACCGCCAAATATCATCATCGCACAATTTAGAGAAAAAACTCAGGGTGAAGCGTTTAGTATGTTTGATTTTGCGCCAGTTGGTTTGGTGGTGGCGACTATCGGCGTGATGTTTATTGCCACCATTGGCTGGCGATTAATCCCCAAAGCAGCGACCAAATATAACCCGCCGGATGAATTGCAAATGGCCAATTATGTGGCCGAATTGCGAGTTTCGGACAGTAGCAAAGCCATTGATAAAAAAATCAATGAGTTAGACGATATATGCGAAGAAAGTGATGTGGTGATTGTTGGTTTGGTGCGTAGCGGCCGCCGCAAGGCTGGCGGGGCGCGGCGTGAAGTGGTGCAAGCTGGTGATGTGTTGATCATTCAAGCTTCGGCAGAGGCCATTGATAAATTTTTAGGCGTTTTGGATTTGGAATATGTCGGTTCAGAGCAACATGGCGAAGGGCTAAAGGGTGTTGACCTATCGCTGACCGAAGTGGTGGTGACCGAAAATTCACGCATTAACGGCCGCAATGCTTATGAAATGCGCCTGTTGCAGCGTAAAGGCGTGACGTTGCTGGGCGTTTCGCGCGCGGGCAAGAAAATTAGCCAACGGGTGCGTAGGCTGACCATTAAAGCTGGTGATATATTGTTATTGCTTGGGCCGACCCATTCAATTGATGACACAGTGAATTGGCTTGAATGCCTGCCGCTGGCTGAGCGCGGCCTGACTGTTGTGCAACGCGATAAAGCTTTGTGGGCGGTGGGTATATTTGCCGTCGGTATATTGTTGGCGAGTTTTGGGTTTTTATATTTAGCTGTGGCCTTGGCGGCGGTGGTGATTTTTTACATATTGCTTAAAATTGTACCGGCGCAAGAGGTTTATCGCTCTGTTGAATGGCCGGTGATTGTATTGCTTGGCTCGTTGATACCGATTGGGGCGGCGCTCGAAGCCTCGGGCGGTACGGAAACGTTGGCCAATGGCATTGTGGCTTTGGCTGACGGCGCGCCGGCTTGGGTATTGCTGACTTTGCTGATGGTGGTGACCATGACATTATCGGACGTTTTGAACAATACCGCCACGGCGGTGATTGCCGCGCCGATTGCGGTGAATATTGCCAATAGCTTGAATGCCAACCCGGATAGTTTTTTAATGGTGGTGGCGGTGGCGGCATCTTGTGCCTTCCTCACGCCGATTGGCCATAAAAATAATACCTTGATTATGGGCCCCGGTGGCTATAGATTTGGCGACTATTGGCGCATGGGGTTGCCGCTAGAAATATTGGTGATTGTGGTGTCGATACCGACCATTATGTATTTTTGGCCATTATAGGTTTTGGTGATTGTAAAAGGGTTGTTGAATGAGTGATAAAGAAGCGTTTCCGGAGCATATTGCGATCATTATGGATGGCAATCGAAGATGGGCCAAGAAAAGATTTTTGCCGGCCATTGCTGGCCATAAAAAAGGTGTCGATGCGGTGAAAGCCGCGGTCAATGCGGCTGATGATTTGGGAGTTAAATATCTGACTCTCTATAGTTTTAGCACCGAGAATTGGGAGCGCGAGGAAGAAGAAGTTGGCGCTCTGATGAAATTGCTCATATATGCGTTAAAAAAAGAAATTGCTGAACTGAACCGTAAAAACTGCCGTTTGCGGGTGATTGGTTTTAGAGAGCATGCTGCGCCCGAAGTGGGGGCGTTGTTTGCTGATGCCGAAGAGCTAACTAAGAATAATGATGGTTTGCAGTTGAACATTGCGTTTAATTATGGTGGCAAGCAAGATATTTTGGCCGCAACTAAAAAAATTGCAGTCAAACTGGCTGCCGGCGAAATTACCGAAGCTGACATCACCGAAAGCATGATGGATGATGAATTGTTAACTCATGACATTACAGACCCTGATTTGGTGATTAGAACATCCGGCGAGATACGGGTGAGCAATTTTTTAACTTGGCAGACCGCTTATAGCGAATTTATATTTTTAGATATGTATTGGCCGTCATTTAACAAGCAGACCATGGTTGATGCGATTGCTGAATATGCCAATCGCCACCGGCGGTTGGGCAAGTAAAGGCAGTTATATGTTGCGTATTTTTTACTCATTATGTTTCGGCCTGTTTGTAGGTTTTGCGCAAGCTGATGAGTTGAAATTACGCATTGCTGCTGATATTTTAACCGACCCGAAAACCTCACTTGAAGGCAATGTGGCGAAATCCATTCTTTATGAAACTGACGGCGGCACGTTTTTTGGCGGCACGATCTATTCGGCCTCATTGGGCAATGCTGGCGGCCTGTTTATTGGCGGGTTTGAAGCTGGGCAAAAATTTGAATTGGGTGCGGGTTATTTTGTTGAAGCGGCAGTGTTTTTTGGCGGCGGCGGTGGCGCAAGCATTGTGGGCGGTGACGGCACATTAATTCGCCCACGGGTGAATGTTGGCACGCGAATTGGTGATTATGAGCTGAGTGTCGGTGCCTCATATATGCATGTAACGGGCAGTAAAATATCCAGTCCGGTGATTGAATTTGCCATATCCCGACCCTTAAATTGGTTGTTGGGTGATGGGCATATTGACCAATGCACTGGCTGTGTTGTTAAGGCACAATCGCCGTATGTGGCGGTTGAATCGGTAGGCGCAGCCTATAAAAGCTATCTTCCTTTGACCAGTTTGGCGGTTGGCAAGCGTGATGGCAGTATTCTCAAGCCGATGCAATTGGCCGGCGCGGGCATTGTGCTGAATATGGACCATATGTGGGGCGCGGGCTGGCAAAGTTTTATCAACGCTTATGGTGCAATGGGTGGTGATGGTGAAGGTTATGCTGAGATAATCATTGGTGGGCGTTATGGTTATGATGTGACCGATTGGTTGAATGTTTATGCTGATGCTGGCTTTGGGTTTGCCGGCGGTGGTGATGTTGACACTGGCGGCGGGGCGATTGTGAGCGGCAGTATTGGCGCGAAATTGCGGGTGTTCAATACCGCAGAAGTAGAAACCTCTATTGGTTATGTGGCGGCGTTGGGCGGTGGTTTTCATGCCATTGTGCCGAGTGTGAAGCTGAGCTTGCCATTTGGCGGCACTGGTGCAAATGTTGACGTTGGTAACTTGGATGTAGCCCATTTGCAGGCAACCCATTGGAGCATCACCACTGGTTATAGCATTATACCCGAGCACCCCAATATGCGCTATCCGCATGATAAAGACACCGGGTTTTTAGGTCTGACTGATTTTAAGGCTGACCTTTATTTGAACGATAATTTTTATATGACTGGCCAAGCGTTGAGTGTGACCACCGGCGGGGCAGGTGGTTTTGCCATTGGTTTGGTTGGCGTTGGGGCAACCTTGCCGCTGAGTGACAAAATAGATGTTTCGGCCGAATTGCTAATGGGGGCGGCGGCTGGTGGAGCGATTAATGTGCAAGGCGGTTTGGTGGCTGTTGGGCAATTGGATGTGGATTATAAATTAAATGATAACATGAGCTTAACTAGCAATTTTGGCTGGATAAAGGCGGTAAAGGGTGGTCTTAATGGCCCAATGTTGGGCGCTGGCCTAAAATTCCATTTTACAAGTTTTAGATAGAGCTTGACAAGCGACGCCGGCAATTGGAAACTCAGCGCTTAAGGCCAGACAAACTGGCCATAGTATGGGAGAGTATCTATGAAAAACAGATTATTAACAAAAAGCCTGACCACAGTTGTGGCGAGTGCTTTATTGGCCGGTTCGGCCTTATTTGCCAGCACAGTGATGGCTGCGGATATGAAACGCGTGGCGATTTCGACCATTGTCGAAGTGCCTGCTTTGGTCGCGACCAAAGATGGCCTGATTCAAGGGCTAAAAGAAGGCGGCTATGAAGTTGGTAAAAACCTAGAAATTGATTACCAAAGTGCCAATGGCAAAATGGACACTCAATTGCAAATTGCCAAAAAATTTATTGGTGATAGACCCGATCTATTGTTGCCAATCACCACACCAACATCGCAAGCGATGATTGCTGGCAACCATGACATTCCAGTGGTATTCACCACAGTGACAGACCCGGTGAAGGCGCAATTGATCACGCAATATATTCAACCCGGTGGCAATGTAACTGGTGTATCTGACGCCGCGCCAATTGCGGCACAGCTTGAATTGTTTAAACGTATTGTGCCCGGTTTGAAAAAAATCGGTTTTATTTATAACCCTGGCCTTGATAGTGCTGCGGCTTCACTTGCATGGATGCAAGAAGAAGGCGCTAAAATGGGCATTGAAGTGGTTGAAAGCCCATCGCCAACTGGCAATGAAGTTTTGGCTGCAACCAAAAGATTGATTGGCAAAGTGGACGCGATTTATGTGCCGAATGATACAACCGTGATTGCTGGTTTGGCTGCGATTGTGAAAATTGGCCAAGAAACCAAAACTCCGGTATTCACTGGCGAGCCTAGCGACGTGGCTTCTGGCCCGGTGGCATCTGTTGGGGTGAATTATTTTGAAATTGGTAGAATGGGTGGCCTGATGGCAGCACAAGTTTTGGACGGCAAAAGCCCGGGCGAAATTGATGCGATCATTGCTTATAAAACCATGGATAAATTTGTGATCGCAGTGAACCTTGCTGCGGCTGAAAAGATGGGTGTGACCATTCCGCAAGACATTATTGACAGTGCGCAAGACGTATTTAAATAGGTTGGTTAAGAATTAGAGTCAGCATGCTCTGTGAGTGTGCTGGCTTTATGTCGCTCGCGGCTATTCATGCTAGGCATGGCCTACGCGGGTGCGCCACATAAGTGGCGGCCTCCAGTCCGGCTGGATTAAAAAACACACGAGTTTTTTAATCTGGGAGCGCCATGGTGGAGGGATTGTGTTGGTTGTGGTTATGGCTGGTATGTCTAATGTGAAATTAGGTTTTTGGTGGCTGTAGTACGGGTTTTTGAGCAAGGGCATTTATGTCATATTACGAATTATTGGGTACGTTTGAGCTGAGTTTTATCTTTGCGATATTGGCTTTGGGTGCATTTATTACCTTTAAAATTTTGGATTTTCCTGACTTGACGGTTGAAGGCAGTTTTCCTGTGGGGGCATCGGTTGCCGCGGTGGCGATTGTTTCTGGGATTCCTGTTATATCTAACCCATGGGTGGCGACATTATTGGCGGCATTTGCAGGCTTTGCTGCGGGTTATGTGACGGCATTGTTGAATGTGAAATTTAAGATTTTGCATATATTGGCGGGCATATTGGTGGCAACGGCGCTTTACAGCATTAACATTCGCATTATGGACGGGCCGAATGTGCCTTTGTTGAACGTAGATACCATTTATACGGTGTTTGATGACATCGAGATTATGGCATCTTTTGAAGCCAAGACCTTGTTTTTGGGTGTTTTTGTATTGGTGGTTAAATTATTGTTGGATGCGTTTTTGGCGACAGGCATTGGCATGTCTATGCGCGCGGCGGGGGCGAATGCCGCCATGGCTGAAGCCAATGGTGTGGATGTTGGCAAGATGAAATTGATTGGGGTTGGTGTTGCCAATGCTTTGGCGGCGGTGGCTGGGGCGTTATTTGCGCAGACGATTGGCGCGAGTGATGCGCAATCGGGCGTTGGCATGATTATTGTTGGGCTTGCGGCGGTGATTATTGGCATGAGCTTGATGCCAAGCCGGCTTATATGGCAAGCGACATTTGCGGTTATTTTTGGCACGATTGCTTATAGATTGGCGATTGCTGGGGCGTTGAATGCTGATGCGACGGGCTTAAATGCCTCGGATTTACAGATGGTGACAGCGGTTTTGGTGATTTTTGTATTGGTGGCACAACATTATAGCAAGAGTTATTTTGCAGCCAGAAAAGGCGCAAAGAAATGATTGATTTACAGAATATTCATGTGACATTTAATGCGGGTACGCCTTTGGAAACCCGTGCGCTTAAAGGCATTGATTTGAAAGTGCCTGAAGGTGAATTTTTAACGGTGATTGGCTCGAACGGGGCGGGGAAATCGACCTCGCTAAACTCGATTGCTGGCATTGTGCCGGTTGGGCAGGGCAAAGTGGTGGTGAATGATACCAACATTACCAAATGGCCGGTGCACAAGCGCAGCAAAATAATATCGCGGGTGTTTCAAGACCCGAAAATGGGTACGTGTGAAGACCTGTCTATATTGGAGAATTATGCGATTGCTTGTGGCCGCACGCGGCCAAAAGGTTTTGGCTTTGCGGTGAATAAAGACATACGCGAACAAGCTGCTGAGAGTTTGAGTGTATTGGGTTTGGGCTTGGAAAACCGGCTTAATGACAAAGTGGGTTTGTTATCGGGCGGGCAGCGCCAAGCGTTGAGTTTGTTGATGGCGACTACCGGTGAAACCAAGGTTTTGTTGCTCGATGAACATACCGCGGCGCTTGACCCGAAAAC
>NVUS02000079.1 GCA_002402005.2 OCS116 cluster bacterium
AAACAGCTGACCAATATGCGTGCCTCTGGTAAAGACGAAGCGGTCAAGCTAACCACACCTAGAGCCATGAGCTTAGAAGAAGCCATTTCATACATCGAAACCGATGAATTGGTTGAAGTGACGCCAAACCACATTCGTTTGCGCAAAATTCACCTCGACCCAACTGACAGAAAACGTGCACCAAAAGACGAATAGTCGCATTTAACAATATATTTCTAAGGCCAGTTTGTTATAATGACTCACTGGCCTTTTTTACGACCTGTGTGAGGAATATTATGTTACCCAATGCCCCCTTAGCCGAACTTGAAGATTTCGCCCGCTTTGCTCATATGCTGGCCGATGCCGCTGATGCAGTCACTCTACCGATGTTCCGCAAACCCGTCGCTATTGACAATAAAGAAGCCGACCAAGGCACGTTCGATCCCGTCACTTTGGCCGATCAAAATGCCGAAAAAGCCATCCGCGCGTTAATCGAAGAACATTTCCCCAGTCATGGTATATTGGGCGAAGAATTTGGCCATAAAAAAACCGACAGCCCCTATGAATGGGTATTAGACCCCATCGACGGCACACGTGCTTTCATATCCGGCATCCCCATGTGGGGCACACTCATTGGCCTCACATTCGAAGGCAAAGCCGTGTTTGGCCTCAACAGCCAACCACATATTGGCGAGCGTTTCTGGGGCTATGGCCGCGCCTGCCTCTACCAAGGCCCACGTGAAACTTATGGTCAACTGACCACCAGCAAACAAACAGATTTATCGCAAGCCCTTGCCGCCAGCACCGCACCAGAAATTTTCAAAACACCAAGCGACATTGCCAATTTCGAGCGCATCAAAGACACCGTTCGCCTCATGCGCTTTGGCGGTGATTGCTATTTCTATTGCTTGCTTGCCGCAGGCACGTTGGATTTGGTGATAGAGACCGATTTAAACAGCTATGACATCGCCGCCCTTGTGCCGATTGTCGAAGGCGCCGGCGGCGTGGTGACCAATTGGGCAGGAGAGCCAATTATATTCGATCAGAATTTAGGTAAAACCACCGTATTGGCATCAGCCAATAAGCAACTTCACGAAAAAGCGCTCTCACTGCTATCTGTTTGATTTGAATGATATGTACCGGGCAAAAAGGCGTCAATCGCCGCCCATGTCTGCGCCACAATCTTATCATTTTCCATCAGCAATTCATGCCGTCCACCGTCAATTTTAACCAGCCCAGCGCCAGATATTTGACCAGTTATTTCCTGCATGGCTTTTTGTGAAACCAGATAATCTTCGGTGCCCATAATCACCAAAATCGGGGTTTTCACTTTGGCGACAAACCCATGTTTTTTAATTTTGGCAATGCTATCGAACGCTGCATTCAGCCAACCAAATGTCGGCGCGCCCAAGGCTAAGTTCAAATTGGCTTTGATGATATTCTGCTCGCGCTTCATCCGCCCACGGTCAGATGAAATCAAATTATCTGGGTCAAATGCCTTCAATTCTTTCGGGCCACCCTCTAAAAAAGTTGCCTTTAATTTTCCCAAACCAAACCATGATAGAAATTTGGCAAAAATCCGGATAAACAACTCTTTGGTATCGCCAATGTCAAATTTATAAAATGGCGAAATCAACACCATGCGCTCAAACATATGGGCCGCCGTTGGCAAAGCCACCACTTGGGTTAAAATATTCGCGCCGGTCGAATGTGCCAATGCATAATAAGGCGCAGGACAATCCGCAAGCACCACTTTTTTCATCAACACTTCCACATCTTTCACATAATTTTCAAATGTTTTCACATGGCCTTTGCGGCGGTTTTTGGTCAAACGGTCAGATAAGCCCTGCCCGCGCCAATCCATAATCGTCACGCAAAATCCGCGCAATTGTAGTTTTTTAATGGTTTCAAAATATTTTTCAATCGGCTCACTACGCCCACCAAACAAGCAAACTGTACCGTGGCACAGGGCATCCTTAAGCGGCTTAAACACCCCATACCGAATGGTCAAACCATCATAGCTTTCAAAGCTGCCAACCTGCGCACCTTCAGGAATTTTATTATCATCAATTTCAGTAAATTCAAGCGATAAGCTCATAAAAAATGTCCAAAATATATATTGAGTCTCACAATATCTCAGGCCATATTTTTTTTCAATCAAACAATTTGGCTAATTTATATGTGCCTATAAATTTACACTGGCGTTTTGCCAATCCATTTGGGTGCTGGCGCTACATAGCTTTTTATCTCTGCCAAAATGCTTTGTGGATCGTCCGCATATATCAACATATCGGCATAATCCGCCTGCACAAACCCATTTTCCACCATAGAAGTCACAAACATTTTAAACGGATCATAATAATTCAAAACATTTAAAAACGCACACGGTTTTTGATGCACACCCAATTGCGCCCATGTCCATTGTTCGGTAATTTCTTCAATCGTGCCAGCACCGCCCGGCATGGCAATAAACCCATCCGACAAATCGGCCATTTTAAGCTTACGCTCATGCATATCGGCCACCACAATCAGCTCAGTTAAACCTTGATGCGCAATCTCTTTATCGACCAAATGCTGCGGCATCACCCCAATCACTTTACCACCAGCCCCAAGCACAGCATCGGCAACGCCGCCCATCAGCCCGACATGCCCACCGCCATAAACCAACTCAATATCCTGCGCGGCCAACAAGCGCCCCAACAACTGCGCTGCATCTAAAAATTCACCCCTAATGCCCATGCTCGAGCCACAAAAAACTGCCAATCTCATCATCATTCCCCTTATAATTTATAACCATTGAATATCATTAAGAATGATTTGCCAACAAAAAAGGGCACCCAATAAATTGAGTACCCTTCTTCAATAAGAGGCTGTGGTGTAGGAGATTAAAAAAAGTTTCCTGCCTCTTAATTCTGATATAATGGCTCGAACCTGAACCTAAGATGAATGATTAGACACGCAATACCAAAGTCTAATGTTAAAATCTAACGACGGTGGTTCCATGCCAATACGCGGCGGCCTTTAATACGTCCATTACGCCTATCGACTTTCAACCAAACCACGTGGCCTTTTGGCGAAATGGCGCGGGCTGTATAATATCTTCCATTCCGATGAATGCGTCTCACATGGCGGTAGCCCAATTTACGCAAATGCCGTACCAAACGTTTTTTATTCTTTAGCTGTGCAAATTTCTTATATTTTTTCTTATGCTTGTTAACCTGTTTATGTTGGTTATGGTTGCCTTGCACCCAATATTGCATGCCATTGGCACCAATATGGTAATGGCCTTGTTTATGGCCTCGGCCCTGTTGTAATACCTGATTAAAAAACTGATTAAAATTTTGTCCATGCGCTTGGTTCTGACCATTCACATTGATCGAGAATGAAAAATTCACCCGCCCTTCGGCTTTCGCTGCTGAGGCAAATACCAGCGCCAAAATGATGAATATTGTTTTGGCTATATTTCTTGTCTGTGTCACATCAATCTCCCTTTTGGGTTATCATTAAACTTCATTGCGTTGCTCTTGAACCCTTTATAGAACAGCCAACCTGAACCTAATCTGATGGCCTCATTCATATTGCGTTCATCATGTGAATAACTATTTTTTAGGCCCAAACCTTGTAATGCCAAACCCAGCGCATATATCTAAGTTGTAATTGACGCCAATATTTAAAACCGAACCACGCCAATCAATTGGGTGATTCATACAAATCTTGCTAATTAGGAGAAAAAATATGCGTAATTTTGATTTTACACCGCTGTACAAGACCACAGTAGGTTTTGACCGCCTGGCCTCTTTATTCGATGAATTGTCGAGCGGTGAGAATAACAGCCCATCTTACCCCCCCTATAATATCGAACGCATTAGTGACGATGAATATCGCATTTCAATGGCCGTCGCCGGCTTTACTGATGATGAGTTGAGTGTTGAAATTGAAGGCAATGCATTGAGCATTTCCGGCCAAAAGGTAGCAAAAGATGAAACAACCGAATATCTCCACCGTGGCATTGCCACACGCAATTTCGAACGTAAGTTTGAGCTTGATGACTATGTCGTTGTTAGCGGCGCTCATTTGGAAAATGGGCTTCTTCACATTGCTTTAAAACGCGAAGTGCCCGAGGCCAAAAAGCCGCGTTCCATCCGCATTGACGTACAAGATAAGAAAACCGAAAAACTTATCACCGCTTAGACAAACCCGTTTACTCTAATCTCCATTCAGCCTCTTTTCCTCCCTCTTTTGGGGCTGATATTCTAAGGCCGCGCATGCCGTACCGCGCGGCCTTTTTCTTACATTAAATCCTGATAAAATTGCAGTTCTTGTTTTAACGATGTGATGTTATTTTCAGCGCGTTTAAAACCATGCCCCTCACCCGCAAAATTAATCAATTTGGTGCGTACATTTTTAGCTTTCAATACATCATACATGGCTTTACTTTGCTCCGGCGGTACAACTTTATCATCCAAGCCCTGCAAAAATAATGTCGGGCTGTTATAATCATCCAACATAGACAATGGCGAACGGCTTAAGAAAAACGCCTCAGCTTCATCGCCCGATACACCCGCCGGTAGGCCAACCAATTCATCCATATATTTCAACTCAAATTTATGCGTGGCCTGTGCCAAACCGCCCAAATCCGCAACGCCATAATAGCTTGTGCCAGCCAAAAAATCATTGGTGGTGGCCAAGGCCATGAGCACAGTAAAACCACCTGCACTGCCGCCGGTGATAAACGCTTGGCTTTCATTCACTTGGCCATCTTGGCTTAAATGCGCCACCGCCGCCACCGCATCTTCAACATCGGTAATGCCCCAATTGCCATCCAATTTTTTTACATATTCACGACCATAACCAAAACTACCGCGATAATCCAAATCGACCAATCCAAAACCGCGGCTGGTCCAATAATGATATTTAAGGTTAAACCCGCGCCCCGCCAAACTGGTCGGCCCACCATGCGCCTTCACAATCACCGGCGGCAACTCACCATCTTCAGCTTGATAAGCCCCGCTCATTGGTGGGTAATAAATCGCCCAAGCAAAATCTCCATCTGCCACTTTATATTGAAACACCTGCCCGACTGATATATCCGCATCCGCCAAAACGACATCACTGCTTTTGCGCAATATCTCAAATTCACCAGATTCTATATTCAACTTCACCAGCATTTCAGCATCTTGGTCTGTGGTGGCAAACATCACAATGTCATTGCCAAAAGCTGTAATCTTATTCATGTCTTTGAAATTGGTTGCAATATGGCGCACTTGCTGCGTCCACGGTTCAACCACCACCAACTTAAACACCCCAGCTTCAATGCTGCGCATCACAATCAAACCATTGTCCAACACATCATAAGAGCGCATGCCAAATACCCAATTGGGGTGGCCGCATTCGGCATTCACTTGCCATAAATTCTCGGATTGATCTTCACTATGCGCATATAAATTACCAATGCCAGTACCATCACCAATATAATAAAAAGCCCCACCATGCTCACCGCCATCAGTATGCCATATCGGCGCGAACACCGCTTCATCACCGCCGCCGGCAATCAGTTTTGCATTCTCAATGCCTGTGTCATTAATGTCAGCCACAAATAATTCAGCACATTGCCATGGCATATGCGGCAAATCCCACGCGGTGTATATAATCTTCTGCCCGCACGGGCTAATCCGCGGATAGGCATAAAAATCACGTCCACCATTTTCTTTACTGGCCGCAATCACTTCAACATCAGCAACCGCATCGGCGGTCAAGCCCAACCGCACCAGCATATTCTCTGGCATATTGGCTATGCCATCAGGATTGTGACATTCCGCCACCGCCACAATATAATCACCAACCACC
>NVUS02000008.1 GCA_002402005.2 OCS116 cluster bacterium
AAATCTTTGGACGAACTCTCCGGCAAAGTTTCAGAAAATGGCCAACTCATTGCCGCCGCTGCCGCCGAATTGGTATCTGGCATTGATGAAATTTCAGTCAATAGTGAAGGCGCTGCCGCCGACGCGCAAGAAACCGACAAAACCGTAAGTGAAGGCCAGCGTACCGTTCAAAAAGTTGATGATGCGATTGAAGAAATTTCACAAACGGTTGAAAACTCGGTATCAAGCCTCGATGAATTGACTGCCGCATCAGATGAAATTAGCAAAATCATTGAAGTGATTGAAGGTATATCTGAACAAACCAACTTGCTGGCGCTAAACGCCACCATTGAAGCCGCCCGTGCTGGTGAAGCCGGTAAAGGCTTTGCAGTTGTGGCCTCAGAAGTGAAGAGCTTGGCGCAACAAACCAGCCAAGCCACCGAAGACATTTCACAACGTATTTTGGCGCTGCAACATGGCATGAATAACATTTCGCAAACCCTAGAAACCTCGCGCCAAGCGGTAAAAGGTGGCAGAGAATCCATCTCCGAAACCACCACCACAATGGACCAAGCGGTAGAGCAAGTGGCCAATGTGATGCGCCGCATGCAAGAAATTACCAATATTTTGGGCGCACAAAAAATCGCCTCTGAAGACATTGCCAATAACATTGGCTCGGTTGCCGAAATGGCCGACCAAAGCAAACAAGAAGTGCTCAATGTATCGCAATCCATCATCCGCTCTAACCAAAGTATTTTGGGCAGCGCCAATGAATGGTTTAAAGGCGAAACTGTTCAATCTATCTGCGAAATGTCAAAACTCGATCATGTTGTATTTAAAAAGAAAGTTATGGATTGCGTGATGGGCATTGGCGATATGAATGCGCAGAATTACAAAAGCTTTAACAATAGACGTTTTATCAAATGGCGTGAAGCAAATGGCGACCAACCAATTGCCAAATTGCCCGGGTTTATGGAGCTAAAAATCATCCAAAACGACATCGAAGCCGCCGCTGGCAAAGCCATCTCAGCCCATGACGCACGTGATGACGAAACCGTCAAAACCGCGCTAGATGACCTACACGCCCATGGCAGCCTTTTGATTGAAACTCTCGATAAATTATCAGTAGATATTGAACAATTTGCGGCATAAAGCGCGCCGCGCTTTTTGCTCTTTTTGTTCGGCTTCGCCTGTTTTTTCGCCCACCTATCGGTGGGCTTGAGCCCCTGCGGGCGCTTGCTTCCGCAAGCTTGCGCCGCGCTAACCGCGCGACGGCCAGTCGGCCTTGCCTCACCCTACGGGTTCGGACTTTTTTCCCATGAAAAGCACATTGAGCTAACCGTTTGGCACCAAAGTTCGGAGTTTCACCAAACTCCAGCTCACTAAGCGTAATGCGGTTAAGTTGGGTGGTGCATCTACCCCCGATCAGCGGCTGAGTGGCTTAGCTAGAGAGCGGAGCGAACGAGCTCGCCCGAGCGAAGCGACAAAGTGCCCTTGAGGTGCAGTGCCAAACATAAAGCACAGTGCCAAACAAAAAACCAAGAAAGCCCCCTCATACCCCAAAAACCCTTCGACAATCCCCCCATTTTCCCATAAAACTCAGCGTAACCTAAGGAACCGCTTTCATGATCATCGCCATTGACGGCCCCGAAGCATCGGGCAAAGGCACCATTGCCAAACTCATCGCCCAAAAATATGGCTTGCGTCATCTAGATTCTGGCCTGCTTTACCGCCTTACAGGCGTTGCCTTAATCGATCAAGATTTTGCTGATGATGCGGCTTTCAAACAAGCCGCCATCGCTTCAGCGCAGCAAATTACCGCTACGGATTTGGACAATCCACCAGCCCAAGCGCGCACCATGGCCGGCGGCGTTATGGCCTCCAAAGTGGCAGTTATCCCCCAAGTGCGTGACATATTAACAAGCATTCAACAGAATATTGCCAAGCAAAAACCCGGCGCGGTGATTGATGGCCGCGACATTGGCACCATTGTCTTCCCCAATGCCGAGTTTAAATTTTGGGTTACAGCCAGCCTAAAAACCCGCGCAAGCCGCAGATTAGCTGAGTATACGGCCAAAGGCAAAAGTGATACATTGGCCGATGTAACCGCCGCGATAGAAGAGCGCGACCATAGAGACAGTTCAAGAGCCGCCGCCCCGATGAAAAAAGCCACAGATGCCCACTTGATTGATACCTCAAAACTGTCTATAGATGGCGTCGTTGAAGCCATGTCAGCTTATATAGACGCTAAACTTGCTTAACTTTTAAAGCCAACGGCCAAGTTCACATCAATCAACATTTGCGCTTAACATTAAGGGCAGATACCCAAACGCAGTCATTTGCAGGTGCAAATGGTTGAAGACCAGTTGATCAACAATTGGCCAACCCTATATGAAACCGGAGACATTTGAATGTCAGAATCCCTAAACCCAAGCATGGACGACTTTGAAGCATTGCTTAACGAGTCACTTGCGGACACCAGCCTAGATGAGGGCTCTGTTGTAACAGGTACAGTCATCGCAATCGAAAACGACCTAGCCATCATTGATGTAGGCTTAAAAACAGAGGGTCGTATTCCTCTTAAAGAATTCCAAGTTGCTGGCGAAGAAAGCAACCTTAGTGTTGGTGACAAAGTTGAAGTTTATCTTGAACGTGTTGAAAACGCTATGGGCGAAGCCATGCTTAGCCGCGAAAAAGCCCGCCGTGAAGAAAGCTGGATCCGTCTTGAAAAAGCTTCTGAAGCTGGCGAAAAAGTTACCGGCGTTATCTTTGGCCGCGTTAAAGGTGGTTTCACTGTTGATCTGGATGGCGCCATTGCGTTCCTACCTGGTTCACAAGTAGACATCCGCCCAATCCGCGACATCGCACCGTTGATGAATATTTCTCAACCATTCCAAGTTTTGAAAATGGACAAACGCCGTGGCAACATTGTTGTATCACGCCGCGCTATCCTTGAAGAAGCTCGTGCCGAACAACGTGCAGACATTGTGGCTAACCTTGCAGAAGGCCAACAAATGGAAGGCATCGTTAAGAACATCACTGATTATGGTGCATTTGTTGACCTTGGCGGTATTGATGGCCTGTTGCATGTTACAGACATTGCTTGGAAACGCATCAACCATCCGTCAGAAGTTCTAACAGTTGGCGAAGCGGTTCAAGTTCAAATCGTTAAAATCAACCCAGATACCCAACGCATTAGCCTTGGCATGAAGCAACTTCAAGCTGATCCTTGGTCAGAAGTTGATGCTAAATTCCCAATCGGCGCACGTTTCTCTGGTACGGTTACCAACATCACCGATTATGGTGCATTTGTAGAATTGAATGACGGCATTGAAGGCCTTGTTCATGTATCTGAAATGAGCTGGACTAAGAAAAACATCCACCCAGGTAAAATCGTGGCAACAAGCCAAGAAGTTGAAGTTATGGTGCTTGAGGTTGATCCTGCAAAACGCCGCATTTCACTTGGCCTGAAACAATGCCTAGACAACCCTTGGCTTAAATTTGCTGAAACTTATGCAGCTGGTACCGAAATTGAGGGTGAAGTTAAGAACATCACTGAATTTGGTCTATTCATCGGCCTTGATGGCGATGTAGACGGCATGGTGCATTTGTCAGATCTTGATTGGAACATTTCTGGCGACGAAGCCATTAAAGAGTTCAAAAAAGGTCAAGAAGTTAAAGCTGTTGTGCTTGATGTCGATACCGACAAAGAACGCATTAGCCTTGGCATCAAACAGCTTGGTGCTGATCCAATGACTGGTTCTGCTGCAACCGGCATGAAACGTGGTGCTGTTGTAACATGTGAAGTTATCGGTGTATCTAACGATGGTGTTGAAGTTTCAATCGGCGATTCTGGTTTAACCACTACAATCCGTCGTAATGACCTATCGCGTGATCGTGACAACCAAAATGCCGACAACTTTAAAGTTGGCGAAACTTTGGATGCCCGCATCACTCAATTCGATGCCCGCTCACGCCGCATCTCTGTTTCTATCAAAGCACTAGAAATTGCTGAAGAAAAAGAAGCAGTGGCACAATATGGTTCAAGCGACTCAGGTGCATCACTAGGTGATATTCTTGGTGCAGCTTTGAACAAACAGGACTGATAAGTTCTGAACAAGCTTTTATTCCGAAGGGGCGAACTTAGGTTCGCCCCTTCTTGCGTTTTGTGATGCATTTTTTTGTTCGGCTTCGCCTTTCTTTTTCGCCCACCTATCGGTGGGCTATTGGCACTAGCGTGCGTTCGCTCCGCTCTCTTGCCACGCCTAACGGCGACGCGCAGTCGCGCTTGCCTCACCCTACGGGCTCGGACTCTTTTCCCACGAAAAGCACAATGAGCAACAATTTAGCACCTATATGCAGAGCTTCACCAAACTCCAGCTCACTAAGCGTAATGTAGTTGATTGGGGTGGTGAATTCACCCCCGACCAGCGGCTGAGTGGCTTAGCTAGAGAGCGGAGCGAACGCACGCAGTGCTGCTAGCCCGCCGACAGGTGGGCGTAAAAATGCAAACTTCCAGAGCATTAGCTGCCAGCAAACTGTCTTTTTACAGCATAGGCTGGGTTGTGCTCCTGCCAGCGCTCTGGAAATTTGCATTTATTTCGTTCGGCTTTGCCTCTCTTTTTTCGCCCACCTATCGGTGGGCTATTGGCACTAGCGTGCGTTCGCTCTGCTCTCTTGCCACGCCTAACGGCGACGCGCGGTCGCGCTTGTCTCACCTACGGTTCGAACCCTTTCCCCACGATAGGCAGTATGACACCAAACAGCAAATTCTGTGTTTGCGGTGTCGCACCGGAATGCGGCGTTTCGCCAAACTCCAGCTCACTAAGCATAATGTAGTTAAGTTGGGTGGTGCGTCTGCCCTCGACCAGCGGCTGAGTGGCTTAGCTAGAGAGCGGGGCGAACGAGCGCGCCCAAGCGAAGCGACAAAGTGCCCTTGGGTGCAGTGCCAAATAAAAATGCAAACTTCCAG
Source organism: OCS116 cluster bacterium (assembly GCA_002402005.2). Taxonomy (GTDB): domain Bacteria; phylum Pseudomonadota; class Alphaproteobacteria; order Rhizobiales; family OSC116; genus OCS116. The sequence continues at coordinate 4,952 of NVUS02000008.1, forward strand.
AGCCTCAACGACCAGCTAACTGTCTTTTCACAACCCATATCACATCCCAACAATTCTCAACCCAAAACCACATTTACCACTTCCATTATTCTCATTCCCCATTATGATGACCCCCAACAGACAAATCAAAATCAGAGTTCCAACTCATGCCACTAAACTCCCACGAAATCGCCCAACAACGCCACCTCAAACGCCATCTCACCTTCTGGCGCTTTATGGCCGTGGCGGTGGTCATCATCGGCCTCATCGCCGTCAGCGCCGTAACCATTAACAACAAAACTTTCTCCATCCGCCAACAACACATCGCCACCATCGAAATTAGTGGCATCATCTACCGTGATGACCGCTTGCTCGCCCAGCTGAAGGAAATAGAAAAATCAGATAAAGTCTCCGGCCTAATTGTCATCATCGACAGCCCCG
>NVUS02000080.1 GCA_002402005.2 OCS116 cluster bacterium
AACACTTCACCACCCTGAAACCAGCTTATAAATACATTTTCAAGCGGTTCCGGTATGCCAAATGGCTCGCCATACATTTCTTCATTCTCAAGCTCAAAATAATCCGGCAGGCCTTGGGCAATCGGGTGATTGCGCGAGGTTACCCATAAGCGCTCCCGCTCACCAGCTTCGCGCCAAGTCAAATTACAAGGCGTACCCATTAAACGTTTAAACGGTTTGGAGAAATGTGCACTGTGCAAAAATATCAAACCCATGCCGCTCCACACCGCTTCACAAACCCGCTCAACCACTTCGTCCGATACATCGCCATGCGCGGCATGCCCCCACCATAACAAAACATCCGTTTCAGCCAAACGCTCAACCGTCAAACCATGTTCAACTTGCTGTAACGTCGCCGTCGTGGCATCAATATTGGCTGATTTATTAAGCGTATCGGCGATGCATGTATGCATGCCATCAGGGTATAGATCAGCCACAACTTTATTGGTTTGCTCGTGAACATTCTCACCCCAAACAACGGTTTTTATTGTCATTTTCTCTCCAGTTTTGAAAATTAAGCGCCGCGCACTCATTCAAATTCAAAATTTTATTTTTACAACATTTAGAAAATCTATGCCTCAATAAAAAAACTGTCAAGCCTACACCTTTCCAACCTGCAATAAATACGATAAAATCTTTATATAATAACAAAATACAATTTTAAGGGGTGGTTTGATGGCTGAAAATTCATTTATGTGGGATGATCCATTTTTATTAACGCAACAGCTGAACGATGAAGAGCGGATGATTGCCGACAGCGCCCGCAGCTATTGCCAAAAACAACTCGCCCCCCGCGTGGTTGAAGCCTACAGGAATGAATATACCGATCCCGCAATTTTCACCGAAATGGGTGCACTGGGTTTATTGGGCATCACCTTACCAGTTGAATATGGCGGCGTTGGCGCGTCATACGTAGCTTACGGCCTTGCCGCGCGCGAAGTCGAGCGCATAGATAGCGGCTATAGATCCATGATGTCGGTGCAATCCTCCTTGGTTATCTACCCCATTTACGCCTATGGATCTGAGCAGCAAAAACAAAAATACCTGCCCAAATTGGCCACCGGCGAATATATTGGCTGCTTTGGCCTTACCGAACCAGAGGCCGGCTCAGACCCGGGCAGCATGGTCACAAAAGCCGTAAAAACCAAAAATGGCTATCGCTTAACCGGCGCAAAAACATGGATTTCCAACTCCCCAATTGCCGATATATTCATCATCTGGGCAAAATCTGATGCGCATAACGGCGAGATATGTGGCTTTATTTTAGAAAAAGGCATGAAAGGCCTATCCACACCCAAAATCGAAGGCAAGCTCAGCTTACGCGCCTCAATTACAGGCGAAATCATTATGAATGATGTTGAGGTCAGCGAAGATGCATTACTACCACATGCCGAAGGCCTATCTGGACCATTTGGTTGCTTAAATCGCGCCCGCTACGGCATTGCATGGGGCACAATGGGTGCGGCCGAGGCCTGTTGGCACGCCGCTCGGCAATATGGGTTGGATCGCAAACAATTTAGGCGGCCATTGGCGCAAACTCAGCTTTATCAAAAAAAATTAGCCGACATGCAAACCGAAATCACCTTAGGCCTACAAGCCGCATTGCGGGTTGGCAATCTGTTTGATCAAGGCAAGATCGCCCCCGAAATGATCAGCCTCATCAAGCGCAACAATTGCGGCAAAGCACTCGACATTGCCCGCATGGCCAGAGATATGCATGGCGGCAATGGCATTTCGGACGAATTTGTAGTGATGCGCCATATGATCAATTTAGAAACCGTCAATACTTATGAAGGCACGCATGATGTGCATGCGTTAATTTTAGGCCGGGCGCAAACTGGTTTGCAAGCCTTCTTCTAAAAGGTTGTGTCAAAAAGAATATTGGGCATTTTTTTACTGTGTTTTATCAAATTTCACATAAATTTATTGTGATAATATGGTTATAATTTCACTAAGCGACTGAAAATACACAACTAAAATTTGATCTATTCCCTCTTGATTGAATGCTAGAAATGGTTTAAAGTCGGCGCGAAATATCAATATAGCCACCTCCCCGCGGCGCTAGCTAACTTAAACCCAAAGAAATATAAATATGTCAATCGCTACCGAAGATACGAATAAAAACCAAGATTTTCCGACACCAAAAAATTGCTTTGCCGAGACCGTTACGTCGGTTGAACATTATACCGATCGGTTGTTTAAGTTCCGCATCACCCGTCCGGCAAGCTTTCGCTTCCGCTCTGGCGAATTTATTATGATTGGCTTGCCAAATTCAGAAAAACCGGTTTTCAGAGCCTATTCCATCGCCAGCCCGGGTTGGGATGAAGAAATTGAGTTTTATTCAATCAAGGTCGAAGGCGGCCCCTTGACTCAGCATTTGCAAAAAATCAAAATTGGCGACACCATATTGATGCGCAAAAAACCCACTGGCACATTGGTCAATGATGCGCTCATCTCGGGCAGACGGCTTTATATGTTCTCAACTGGCACAGGTATAGCGCCTTTCGCATCACTCATTCGTGACCCAGAAACTTATGATAAATTCGATGAAGTTATCCTCACCCATACTTGCCGCGATGTCGCCGAGCTTAAATATGGTCAAGAGCTTGTGGCCAACATTAAGGATGATCCATTGTTGGGCGAAGTTGTTGGCGATCGTTTGCGTCTATACTCAACCGTCACTCGTGAAGATTATGAATTTAAAGGCCGCATTACCGACTTGTTGGCCAGCGGTAAAATATTCAAAGATTTGGGTGTAGAGCCTATCAATCCCGAAACTGACCGCGGTATGATTTGCGGCTCGATGGACATGATTAAAGACACCAAAGCCGCGCTAGAAAAATTCGGCTTGGTAGAAGGCGCAAATAACAACCCGCAAACCTTTGTGGTCGAACGTGCATTTGTAGGCTAGTTCAACCTAGATATAATTCAGAAGGCGCCTCAAGCTCATTTGCTTTGAAGCGCCCTTTTGATTTAAAAAGCGTTTACATAGGCTTGTGCATTGCTAGTCACCTGCTCAACCGTCATACCAGCTTTATAGAGGCCAGAACCAAGGCCAAACCCACTCGCGCCCACGGCTATAAAATCTGCCATATTGTCAACATTCACGCCCCCAACAGGAAAAATTGGCATATCAGGCGGCAATACCACACTAATGGCTTTCAAACCCGCCGTGCCCAATGTATCAGCCGGAAACATTTTCAACACATCCGCACCAGCCTCGATGGCGGCAAACGCTTCAGACGGCGTGTAAAAACCCGGCGCTGAATATAAGCCCAATTGCTTACTGCGTTTGATCACCGCAATGTTGGTATTGGGCGATACGATCAACCGCCCGCCAACCGCATGGATTTTCTCGACCTGCTCAACCTTGGTAACCGTGCCCGCACCAATCACCGCTTCATCGCCCATAGCTTGTTGCAGAATCTCTATGCTCTTATAAGGCTCTGGCGAATTGAGCGGAATTTCAATGGCTTTTATGCCAGCTTGATAAATCGCCCGCGCAATTTCAAGCACTTCATCTGGTTTCACACCGCGTAAAATCGCAATCAGCGGAATCTCTGCCATAGCGGCATTTAAAGTGATGGGATTCATTTGATTTCCTTTAGATTTGCCTGTTCAGCAATAATATTCATACCCGTATAAGCCGCCGCCTCACCTTCAATAATGTGTGAAGACAGATCAAATTGCATCAGCGCAAGCTGGTATATTTTATTCAGTGTCGCATTGCCGACCAAATAGACCTGCTGCATATCAGGCATGGCACGCAACATTTCCTTAATCTCAACCCCAATCAATATGCCCGAAAGATAAGGCTCAATTTCACTTTGGCTCAATTCACCATTGATCATATTGGTGCGGGCGCTGAATATATGATGCGCCAACCCACCATCGGCTTTCGCACATTGAATGCCCTTAACAAACACCTCATCATTATGACTTTCGCTAGACACGGCGACCTGTGGCGCTAAAATGCTGTGCTTTATCAGAATGTCAAACAATTCGCCGGTCATGTGGGTCGAAAAATCAACTATCTTTTTGCCCTTAATCTTCATCCATTTAGAGTGAGTGCCAGGCAAGCAAAAAACCGCCTCGCTGCTCAGCTCTTGCCCGATCAGTTCTATCGCGCCCATCACTTGGGTTTCTTCACCCCGCGCCACATCATATTGTGCGCCAACAGTTTTGCGGTCAACACCGGCTATAATGGCAATCTGCCGGTTTTGGCTATTGGTAATGAGGGTTAGATTTTGGCTCAAATCCTTCACACCCACCGGACAGGTTACATATTTTACATTGCGCCAGCCTTTTAAACTGCCCACCATGCCAGCCAAAATTACCGGTGTTTTGGGCCAATATTTAAGCAAATCAAACAATATCGGCTCAAACTCATCTGGTTTTAACTCCAGCATGCCTTTGTCAAAATAAATGCTGTCAATCAACTCACCCTGCGCGTCCAGCAAAAATGCCCGAAAATTCGAACTGCCCCAATCCACACATATCAATTTTCCATGATCTAAAAAATTATCAGTCATTGCAAATCTTTCTCATTCATTCAATAAAAGCTGCCGCCGCTTCATGCTTGCACAGCATAAAACAATCGGCAACATGCATCAATGGCGATACATCAACATCCGATGCCTTATCGCGCAAAAGACACGCAAACCGTGCATAAATGCGGTCATATTCCGAAGCCAAAGCATCTGCAGCAATCAATGTTTCACCGTCCAGAGCAACACGCGCGCCACCGCCGGATAGAGCCAATAAACCTTGGTCAGTTTCAATGTTAATGTCCCAAGTTTGCGGCCCCGTTTGCAGAAAATCAAACACCGCCGTCACCGCAATGCCGCTGCTGGTTTTAAAGTTTAAATCCGCAGCAATGGGCGTGTGCAAATTTTCAGGAATGTGCAATACACCATCACTCAAATAAAATGTCTCAGGCAGTATTTCGGTGACAATCGACAAGGCGTTAATGCCGGGGTCAAACACCCCCAACCCGCCCGGTTGCCAAATCCAATCTTGCCCCGGGTGCCATCGCCGTACATCTTCCTTCCAAATCACGTCTACA
>NVUS02000081.1 GCA_002402005.2 OCS116 cluster bacterium
GGTAGATATTGGCCCGGGAGCTGGCATTCATGGCGGCGAGATTGTGGCGCAAGGCACTCCTGCAGATATTTTGAAATCGGATAGCCTCACCGCACAATATCTAACCGGCCGACTTGAAGTGCGCCCCACGGGCAAACGCCGAAAAATTTTGAAAACTAAACAAATTAAGGTAATCGGCGCGACGGGCAATAATCTTAAAAATGTAACCGCGTCTATTCCGTTGCAAAATTTCACCTGCATTACTGGCGTTTCGGGCAGCGGTAAATCTACATTCCTCATTGAAACATTGTATAAAACCGTTTCAAAAACACTGAACCGTGGTCGTAAGACGACGGCGCCGCATAAGGCCATTGAGGGCATTGACCAGCTAGACAAGATTATCGACATCAATCAATCGCCAATTGGCCGCACGCCAAGGTCTAACCCGGCAACTTATACGGGCGCGTTTGGGCCAATTCGAGATTGGTTCGCTGGCCTGCCCGAATCCAAAGCACGTGGTTATAAACCTGGACGTTTTTCATTTAATGTCAAAGGCGGGCGTTGCGAAAACTGCCAAGGTGACGGCTTGATTAAAATTGAAATGCATTTCCTACCAGATGTTTATGTGACTTGTGATGTGTGCAACGGCAAACGCTATAATCGTGAAACGTTGGAGATATTATATAAAGATCATTCAATTGCCGATATTTTGGATATGACGGTCGAGAAGGCTTGTGATTTTTTCCAAGCTGTTCCGAATATTCGTGATAAAATGGTGACGTTGAACCGTGTGGGGCTGGGGTATATAAAGGTTGGACAACAAGCCACTACCTTATCGGGTGGTGAAGCACAACGGGTTAAACTTGCCAAAGAATTGTCCAAACGCGCGACCGGAAAAACGCTGTATATTTTGGATGAACCGACAACCGGCTTACATTTTCATGACATCGCCAAACTATTGGAAGTGCTGCATGAATTGGTTGACCAAGGCAATAGTATTGTGGTGATCGAACATAATCTTGAAGTGATAAAAACTGCCGATTGGATTATAGACTTTGGCCCTGAGGGCGGCGATGGCGGCGGAGAAATTGTTGCAATGGGCCGGCCAGAGGATATAGTGAAAGTTGAGAAAAGCTATACCGGCAAATATCTAAAACCTCTGCTTGAGAAATAAATTAAGGGTGATTATGTTTGAATTTGATGCATCACAAACTATCGATCAGGTTGTCAACTGGATGGATTTGCATCTTTTCAATCTGAATATTTTTATCCAAATCAGTGCTATATTTTTTACATTTTTGTTGGCTTTATTGGTCAATAAGTTTGCCAACCCATATGTTAATGAAGCTTTGTCAGGAGTGGCAGATAAAGGCAAAAGGCGGCGCAGAACTGTAGAGATTTTAAACATTGTCCTGTTACCGATTATTTGGGTGGTTTTGCAGTGGTTGATGAATGTTGTTTTGCTTCAATTGGGTTATAAGCACGACTTGCTGCGCATTACAGCTAGCTTATTAAACGCTTGGATTGTCATCCGGGTGTTTGTAAGCCTTGTACCAACCAATATATTTTGGCGGCGCATTGTGGCGTTTATCGCCTGGACAATTGCTGCGTTAAATGCTGCCAATTTGTTGAAACCGACGGTTAAAATATTAGAAGATTTTGGTTTCACAGTTGGCGATGCCCGCATCACATTATATTCGATTATTTCTGGATTTTTGCTTGGCGTGGTGTTGTTTTGGTTTGCCTTACTGGTCTCCAATTTTTTAAAACACAGACTGTCGGACAGTCAACATCTTACGCCATCGGTACAAACCTTATTGTCACAGCTGATTAAGGTCACGTTGATCTTTATATCGTTGATTTTCACACTCAATATTATTGGCTTGGATTTGAGTGTATTTACCTTCTTCTCGGGTGCGTTGGGAGTGGGGCTTGGGTTTGGTTTGCAGAAAATCGTTTCTAATTTTGTGAGCGGTATTATTTTATTGGTCGATCAATCGCTGCAACCGGGTAATGTTATTGAAGTTGGTGGTACATTTGGTAAAGTCAAAACCTTGGGTGCGCGTTATACGACGGTTGAAACTAGAGATGGCCATGAATATTTGATTCCGAATGAAAGATTTATCACCCAAGAAGTGGTCAATTGGGCTTTTTCTAACCCCAAAGTCCGGCGCAAAATTGAAATTGGTGTGGCTTATGATACCGATGTTGAACTGGCGATGAGGTTGATTGTTGAGGCAACCATTGGCGTTGATAGAATATTAGTAGAACCTGTGCCGGTGGCACGGCTGGTTTCATTTGGCGATTCGAGTGTGAATATAGAAGCGCGGTTTTGGGTTGACGATCCCGCCAACGGGGTTGCCAATATAACTAGTGATTTTCTACTGAATGTTTGGAAGTTATTTAAGGCGAATGGCATTGAAATCCCCTTCCCGCAAACTGACATTCACATCAAGGAAATACCAAAAATCGGCAATTCATTTTTTAAACCGCCGGTATAATTTGATAAACCAAGATTCCAGAATGCGTTTATAGCGTCGAAAGCGTTTATAATCGACTGCAAGATATAGCAAACCTAGAGGCAACATCCAAAAACCGAGTATTGGCAAAAAGCTAAATATGCCGCCAATGATGAGCAGCGCACCCACAAATAGCCGCATTAGCCGCGTTTTGGGAATGGGTAATATTGGCTTTTGTTTTTTGCCTAGGCTCATAATCTCTCCTTAAGTTGCTATATATATAGGAGAAGCCGCTAGGATTTCAATATTAACTAGAAATTCCATTTTAAATAAATACGTTCAGCAATGTTTTTAGCGGTTTGCTGTTGCTTTTTATTGAGTTTTTTACCATGTGATTGTGCAATGATGTTGTCGGCATATTGTTGCAATTCTGGTGGTTTGTTTTTGCCAGCCACCAAAAGCCATGCAAGGCCTTGGATTTTGGCTCTGAAATTACGGCCATGTAGATAGTATATTTGACCCAGTTTTATTTGTGCGGCAAAGTGGTTTTTGCGCGCTGCCAAGGTGTAATATCTAACGGCACGCTTTTTTTGTGGTTTTATATATTCATCGAAAAAATAGAATTCTCCCAATAGATAATTGGCTTTGGCATGGCCAACAGATGAAGAGGCTAGTTTTAGTAATTTTAGCGCAACCGGAATGCTTTGCTTAAACGCTGCGGCCTCACTGCCCAAAGTGTAAAAATGTGCCAGCTCCACCATGGCGTCGGCAGATATTTGGCGGCGCACACGCGATTCGCTGCTTAAGTCATATTGACC
>NVUS02000082.1 GCA_002402005.2 OCS116 cluster bacterium
CATATCTATCTCCTTTTTCATTTGGCTATTTATAGAAAAACCAAACAAATGATGTAAGATGACATGTTGTCGCAGTTAATAATCATTATTAATAAATTAGAGTCATTCTAAAGTTTTGGTAGGGATATCACCACCAACTTAGGCACACCGATATTATTCACCTGTTATGCACTCATTTCCATTGATTTGCATTGAGTTGCATTGACGGTCGATCAAAAAACCATCCCAACGGTTTCAGCCGCAGGTTCAAAATTCCACTGCATGCCAGGCGCAATAGCCAAACAAACCCGGCCACCCTTTGGTAAAAAAGGATGGCCAGGTCTTCAAGGAAACGTTTCGCTTATAGATTGTTCAGCAAATCATTAACGCGATATTCAGCGTCTTTCAGCGCTTCATCTACGCTTTTGTTGCCGGTAATTGCCGAGCTAATTTCTTCGCCAATTATATCTTGCACTGCAAATTGGCGAAGCACCGCTGCGGGAAGTGAAACCCCCGTTTGAGCAATCTTGGCAATATTTGCACGGTTGGGAAGGTTTTTGAATTCTTCCATATCAAACACCGCTTGCACAGCCGGTAAATGGCCAGTACGTGCCCATTGATAATCATTATCGGTCAAGAAACGTAAGAATTTTGCGGTTGCAGCCATGTTTTCATCACTGCGCTCTTTGGTTGGCATTACCCATGCATGGCCATCCGCATAACTTGCATCTGTTGCATAAAGCTGCGGATACGGATAAACCGCATAACCGTCTTTTAACGCACCGTCTTTTTCAGACGCCGCAATAAAATCACCAATCAACCATGTGCCATTTAACAAAACACCACCTTCACCATTGGGGAAAGCCGATACGGAGGATGGATAATCCATATCTATAGTGGTTAAACCTTCATCAAAAATCTGTTTGAATAAGTTCACAACATTTCTGGCTTCGGCAGATTGCAATTTTACATTCATCGGATCAGCAAAAAAGTCGGAATTTTGTTGCGCCATAAATGTATAGAATAAGCGCGTATATGCCGATGTTTCATTGGCTAGAATTTGAATGAAATATGGCTTACCAGTCGCAGCTTTAAACTTGCGCGCCTGCTCCAACAATTCATCTGGGCTGGTTGGCAACATAGGTGTACCATCAGCATTTAACATGCCGGCTTGTTTAAACAAGTTCAGGTTAATGTGGAACAGCATGGTCCATGTATCAAATGGCATGCCATACATTTTGCCGTCTTTGGTCACGCCAGCAACGCCAGCACCGGTAAATGATGAAGGCTCAATGCCTGCAGATTTAAAGATATCATCCATTGGCATTAATAGATTACGTGATTGATAATCAGAAATAACTGATTCATGCATGGTCACAATGTCAGGTGGGTCACCCGCCGCCAATTGCGCGGTTAATTGGTCATAGCCCGGCCATTCAACTGTGGTTACAGATACATTAATGTCGGGGTTTTCGGCATTAAATTTATTGATAAGTGAGGTGATGATGCCACATTCACCGACGGCTTTATCAACATCGGTATTTGTGCCAAAATCAGCTTCACATGCACCAAAGAACCGCTGAACGTTCAGTTCAGTTTCTGCCCAACTTGGTGTGGCTATGGTTAGTGCGGCGAGCGTGGCGGCACTAAACAATAATTTCTTTAACTTCATTTCTAACTCCCTCTCAGTTAAGGCATTATGCCCTTTTCTCACTATTTTTTCGGCTGCTTTATAACCATAAATATGGTCAATCGGGTTATTTCACAGCCGCCCCCGAAACTGCTGTCACAATATATTTTTGGAATATTATGTAGACGATTAATATCGGCGCAGCCGCAAATACAGCCTGCGCGGTTAAGAATCCGAGCCCCTCACTTTGGGCAAAATTGGCTTGAGATGATGCAAGACCAATTGTGAGTGTTTGCATTTCTTTTTTGGTTGCCGAAATAAGCGGCCACCAATAATCATTCCATCCGGCTAGAAAAGTGAAAATACCCAATGTAGCCTGCGCCGGAAAAGTCAACGGCAATAATATCTTCCAAAAAATCTTAAATCTCGAGGCATTGTCCAACAATGCCGCTTCATCAATTTCTTTGGGAATGGCCTTAAAAAACTGGGTCATTAAAAACACCCCAAATGGTGCGGCCAAACTCGGCACAATAAGTGCCGTGTAGGTATTGTGCATTTTAAAGCCGCTAAAAATTTGATGTCGCGCAACGATAACCGCCTGCTCTGGCACAGCTAACCCCATCAAGATGATAATGAATAAAACCGAACGAAACGGAAATTCCAGCCGTGCAAAGGCATAACCTGCCAAAGAAGACAATATCAAAACACCAATGGTAATGCCGACAGAGACGATGAGCGAATTAACAATCCAACCAAAGACCGACGACGCCGCCAAAATACTCAGATAATTTTTAATGGTATAAGGCGGATGAAACACCGAATTTGTGCCCATCATCAACTCTTGGTTGGCTTTGAACGACAGGCCAATCACCCACATAAACGGCAACAGCATAATGACGGCCAAAAATATAGCGCTGATAATCAACATGCGATTGTTTTTACCAGCTTCAGCGTTAAAGGTTTTCTGTAAATCAGACATTATCCGTGTCCTTTGCGGCTGGAGAAGAAATATTGCGCCATCGCAGCCACCAAAATCATGGCAAATAAAACCTGCGAAGCGGCGGCGGCATAACCGATGTCCCAACGTTTGTAAGCTGCATCATAAATGAACATAACAATCGGGCGAGATGTGCCATTTGGCCCACCATTGGTCATCAACTGCGCCTGCCCAAACAATTGAAATTGCAGTATAATTTCGATAATTATAGTCAGGATTATAGTGCGCATAATTGACGGCACGGTAATGTATAAAAATGTGCGAAATTTGCTAGTATTGTCGAGCGCCGCGGCTTCATAAACCTCTTTCGGCACTTGTTGCAATGCCGCCAAAAACAACATCATTGGCAGGCCAATACACCACCAAATTGTGGTGATGGCCACCGCCACCAATGCCCATTCTGGCCGCGATAAAAATCCGATCGGCTCCCAGCCCAAACCAACAAACACATTGGCCAATAAACCATCATTGGGGATGAATACAATGCGCCAAATGAGCGTAACAATGGTCACCGAAAGCACCGAAGATGAAAAGAATATGCCGCGCAACAGGCTGGAGGTTTTGCTCTCTTGGTTAAGCGCAATGGCAATAAAAAGACTGATAAGAACAATTGCCGGTACGGTCAATACCACAAAATAAAGCGTATTCATTACCGATTGGATGAATATTTTGTCAGAAAATAATCTAATATAGTTTTTAAAGCCGACAAACCGGCCGGGCCCGAATAAATCGAGTTTATAAAAGCTCAATTCAATGCCAAGAATGAGCGGATATACCAACATACCAATAAAGAATATCAAATATGGCAATATAAATAATGCATTTGACCAACTGCCAGCCTTGGGTTTTAAAAATGAGTTCACCACACCTGTCATCACTCTGCTCCATGATGGCCAAGGCCGGTTGAATCAAATAAATGCACGCCCGATGGTTTGAATTTCAAATGAATTTCATCACCCACTTTAATGCTCGAATTCCCCTCATCATCAGCAACA